>CALXUL010000176.1 GCA_944391635.1 uncultured Clostridia bacterium
CAAAGAAGATTTATCGTTTGACTGCAACGTAATGTGGGATGAAGAAAATCTATATGTTGCCGCCAATGTTACAGATAATATCTTCTGCCAAAATGAAGTAGGAGCAAATATATGGCGCGGAGATATGCTCCAGTTTGCGATTGAAGATAAGCTCCACAACGGAGATTTTGTTCTTGCGGGCGGCGGAGTCGATGTTAATTTTACAGAATTCGGTGCGGCACTTGTAAATAATTCGACTCCGATACTGTATCGCTATAGCTCCGAGCACAACAAATGTCCAAACGGCATAGTTGAAAATGTTGATATAGCTATAAAAAGAGACGGGAGCCATATCATATATGAGATGGCAATTCCGTGGACTGAAATATTCGGAGCGGAATATGAATTTGACGCCAATAAGATTTTCGGATTTTCAATGCTAGCGAATGATAATGACGGAGAAGGCAGACGAGGCTGGATTGAATATAACAGCGGTATAGGTTCGTCTAAAAACGGCTTGCTGTTCGGCAAAATGTCTTTGGTCGGTAAAAATTAGAAAATATTTAACTTCTGAACGTGTATTGCATAAATTGAATTTTGCGGTATAAGGTTAATCGCTTAAATGAAAAGTTTATGAGGAGGAAACTACTATGAAGTTAAAAAATGTTAAGAAAAATGAGCACGGCACTTGCGGGTGTTATGCTGCTTGGATGTAAATTTTAAATGAGAGGAGAAACAATACAGTAATTCCTTAAGATTGGATTATTGTATTATATGAGAGATAATATGTATACAGAATATGATTCACAGATAGATGTTATCTTAAAAAACATGACGCTAAGGGAAAAGATAGGACAGCTTAATCAGAAGAATATTCCTAATGATATAAATAAACTTGAAGATTTTAAGGAGCAAATAAGACGGGGGGAGATCGGCTCTGTTATATTAGCAGATTCTATGCACGCAGGGAATGACCCGCAGAGAAACATTGATACGGAATTCTATGATGAGTTTCAGAGGATTGCGACAGAGGAGTCAAGGAATCATATTCCGCTTATTTACGGCAGAGATGTAATTCACGGACACAGAACGGTTTATCCTATTCCCTTGGCAAGTGCGGCATCATTTAATCCGGAACTGATTGAAAAGTGTTACCGAAACATAGCGGAAGAAGCGGCAAATGACGGTATTCACTGGACTTTTTCGCCGATGCTCGATTTATGCCGTGACCCAAGATGGGGAAGAATTATAGAAGGTCCGGGTGAGGATCCGTATGTAGGTGCGAGATGCGCAGAGGCTTGTGTTAAGGGATTTCAGGGCAGTAATCTATCAAATGATGACAGCCTTGTGGCTTGCGCAAAGCATTATATAGGCTACGGTGCGAGTGAGGGCGGCAGAGATTATCACAGAACCGAGATTTCGGACTATAGCTTATACAATTATTATCTGCCGGCATTTCGTGCGGCTTTAGATGCCGGTATAGGAACGGTTATGTCGTCATTTAATGACATTAACGGTCAGCCTGTTACTTCAAGCAAAAAATACTTGACGGATATTTTAAGAGAGTATATGGGGTTTGAGGGCTTTGTAGTATCTGATTGGACGGCAGTTATTCAGCTTAAGGCTCAGGGCGTTGCCGAAACAGAGGCGGACTGTGCGGAGCTTGCCGTAAATGCAGGTCTTGACATGGATATGATGGATGAATGCTATATCAACAATTTGGAGGAGCTTGTGAGAAACGGAAAAGTTTCCGAAACGGTAATTGATACTGCGGTAAAACGTATACTTCGGATAAAGCTTGCCAAGGGGCTGTTTGACAAGCCGTATTGCAGAACTGTGGTATATGACAGGGCACAGCACCTTGCGGATGCACGTGAACTTGCGGCAGAGTCGATGGTTTTGCTTAAGAACGATAATGTTTTACCTCTTTCAAAGAATTCAAAAATAGCACTTTTCGGACCTATGCGTTATGAGCGCAGAGCACTGCTGGGAGGCTGGACGCTGGACGGCAAAGCCTGTGAAACACCGAATTTTTATGAGGCAATGACAGAGGCGATAGGAAAGGATAATGTATTTGTAGGTGGGGAGCCGACAGAGCTGCATTATGACCGCTCATGGGAAATGTGGGAAATGCAGCGTAGCGATGTTGTGGTTTTGGCACTGGGAGAATCTGAAAAGGTAACGGGCGAAGCTTGTTCGCTTGCAGATATTTCATTGGGTGCTGCACAAAAGCAGCTTGTAAAGAGAGCAAAGGCATCGGGCAAAAAGGTTGTGGGAGTATTCTTCTGCGGCAGACCGATAGCCCTTGAGGGCGTTGCCGAGGATTTGGACGCAGTTCTCTACGCATGGCACGGCGGAAGTCAGGTGGCAAATGCAGCCTGTGATATTTTGTTCGGAGATACTGTTCCGAGTGGTAAAACTGCAGTAACGTTTCCAAGAAAAACGGGACATATTCCGCTGTATTATAACGTTACTTCAAGCGGCAGACCATGCAACTGCTACTATAATAATTGCGATTATGCATCATATATAGACGGTCAGGCAACACCGTATTATCCGTTTGGTTACGGACTTTCATATACAAGTTTTGAATACGGAAAGCCTGTTGCCGATAATAATGAAATATCTTTAGAAGAGCTTAAAAAAGGTAATTCTATTAAAATTTCGGCAGAAGTCAAGAACATAGGTGAGGTTGACGGAAAAGAAACGGTTCAGCTTTATATTCGGGATAAGGTTGCATCACAAATGCGTCCGATGCGTGAGCTGAAAGATTTCAAGAAGCTGCTTATAAAAAAGAATGAATCGGTAACCGTTACCTTTGAGCTTGATTATAAAAAGCTTGGTTTCTATGATTCCGACGGCAATTACAAAGTTGAATCCGGGGAGTTTGATGTTTTTGTCGGAGAAAATTGTCTCACCGAGAATGTAATTACAGTATGTGTATACGATTGATACGATATATATTATATCCCCGTACACCGGTACTTTTACAGTAAAATGACTGTTTGAATTACAGCTAATTAATTAATAAATAATAAAATTATAAGGAGGAAATTATTATGAAGTCAAGAAAGCTGTTAAGAAAAATGAGCACGGCACTTGCGGGTGTTATGCTGCTTGGAAGTGTGTCGGGATTTTCGGCATTTGCCGCTGAGAACACGAAAACTGTGTTTACAGATAACTTTGAAAGCTATGCCGATGTAACGGATTTAGCAAGCGTTTATAGTGGCGGGGAAGAGAGAATGTCGGTCGGAACCGATGGAGATAACCAGTTTATCAATGTTCAGCTTACGAGCAATGATGATAATACACAGGTGAGCAAGAGCTTCGGCAAGACTTATACATCCGGACATCTTAATGTAAAATACAGCGTTAAGCCGGCAGCCGGTCTTACGACTTTATTCT
>CALXUL010000177.1 GCA_944391635.1 uncultured Clostridia bacterium
TGGTTAAAAACACACATCCCAAATATTCCGCCAACCCCTCCCATAAAAAAGCTTATTAATAAAAGAACACTTTCCCTTATACGTCTCATTTTATGTATTGCAGCATATTTATCCAAACCGTACACAAAAAATACTACAATATTCCAAACAATAAAAACACCTGTATATATCAAAATTTCCCATCCCTTCATAAAATTACCCAAACATGTTTTCGCTTTTCGTATTGATTTATTTCCCCTCATATGCTATGATATAAGCACGAACATACATTCGATATTTTGTGAGGTGCGTTATGAATAGGATAATTTTGCATATTGATGCCAACTGTTTTTTTGCATCGGTAGAAACCGCATATAACCCCAGTCTTATTGGTTTTCCAGTTGCTGTAACCGGCGACGCTCAGGCGCGACATGGAATAATTCTCACCGCAAATTATATTGCCAAACGTACATTTGGAATAAAGACCGGTGAAACAATAATCTCTGCCAAATCAAAATGCCCGAAACTTATCACCATAAAGTCGAATCCCAAAAAATATCTGCGCCATAGCAGCCTGCTTCGGCAGATACTTTCCGATTATAGCAACAATGTCGAGCCTTTCGGATGCGATGAGGCGTGGGTGGATATCACGGATATTGCCAAAGATTTTAAAACCGCCAAAGAAATAGCAGAAGAAATCTCGTTAAGAGTAAAGCGCGAACTGCATATTACCGTAAGTATAGGCGTTTCGTTCTGCAAGGTTTTTGCAAAATTCGGTTCGGGTTATAAAAAACCCGACGCCATAACAGTAATAACCCCTGATAATTACCGCAAAATCGTCTGGCCATGTGATTGTAGCCAGCTTATATATGTGGGACCTGCTACAAAAACCAAACTTAAAGCGCGCGGCGTTTTTACCATAGGTGATATTGCGCGCACACCTCCTGAAAAGCTCAAAACTTGGCTCGGAAAAAATGGATTGCTTATCCACTCTTTTGCAACCGGTGACGACCTGTCTTTAGTCCGCCGCACATATTCCAAACCGCCTCCTAAATCCATCGGAAACAGTACTACCGCAAACAGGGACTTGGTCTGCATAGATGATGTAAAACGTATTTTTTTCGTGCTTGCTGACAGCGTAGCACGCAGACTTAGGGAAAAGTCTTTATGCGCAAACAAAATAAGCATATGGCTGCGAAGATGTGACCTTTCTTCTTTTACGCACGGTGCTATTCTACGCGCTGATACTGATGTTGCCTTTGAAATCGCTGATACAGCCATGCGGCTTTTTTGTGAATGTTATGATTTAAGCACTGATAAACCATTACGCTCGATAGGTATAACAGCAAGTGATATCAGCGCATATACACCGAATCCTCAAATCTCTCTATTTGCCGATGATTTTGTTCGCACTCGAAGACGCGCACTTGAGCTTGCTATGGACTCTATCCGCTCACAGTACGGATATTACAGCATATGCCGTGCATCACTGCTTGCCGACAAGAGCCTTACGCACTTTGATCCAAAGTCTGAAAATGTCCTCCATCCTGTGGGCGACTTTAACGCAGTCCGACCTTCAGCATAAATTATGTCAAAATCTTTCTCAAAAAAATCAAACGGCACCCCAAAAGCCAAGCAATGTAATCGCATAATTTTACAAAGCCGACAAAAGGGGTGCTGTTTAAAATTTAGTCCTTACAAATTTTTACTCATCCCGCATAAGCACCGCATTATTACCCAATGCGAACTTACCGCCTGCCGCAATCTCAAAATGCAACTTTGCAATTCCTAAATCTGTCAAGTCAAAACGGTAATCATCCGGCACAGAAACACGAACTATGCCGCTTTTTAATGTAAAAAACGGTTTTTGTGTATTTCTTGCGCTCGGCGCTTTTACAACAGCTTTTATTCCTATCTCAAACCATGCCGGAACTTCTTCAATATCTGCCGCATAGCGTTTTTGCGGAGCTTTTCTTCCCTGCACTATCGCTCCTACAACTTTTTCTCTTACACTCATCCTGTCCGATACCTTCCCTATGGTTATAACACATACAATTTCCTCATCCTCAGCTGCTCCCAAAACATTATCTTTATTTTCATATGTGCCGCCAACCCAGCAGGTACCCAAATTTCTTGATGTTGCTTCAAGAATCAGTTTTTCACCGTAATAACCGACCTTTTCATAAAGATGCGATGTGCTCTTTAGTCCCTTTAACACAATCACAGGCTTAACGCCTGAAAACATACCATATGTTGCACCAAAACTTGAAAAGGCTTCGGACGCATCTTCAACATATGTGCAATTAAGACCTGTTACGTTATTAATTTTCTCTATTTCCGCACGGAAAAAATCAGCATCCTCCGGCGTTAAAGCCTCTCCGTCATAGCTTCTTCGCGAACATCTTGCATCAATTGCCTCCAGCAAATTCATGATTTAGCCCCCAATTTATATATCAAGATTAACAACATATTTTGCGTTCTGCTCAATAAACTCGCGGCGCGGCTCAACCTTATCACCCATAAGAATTGTAAATATCTG
>CALXUL010000178.1 GCA_944391635.1 uncultured Clostridia bacterium
TGGTAACGCTGATTACCGTAGAGCCCGCGAGCAAAACACTGGCGGTTGGTGAATCGGTGTTTTTGCGGGAAACGGTATATCCCAATCATGCGACCAATAAGGAGGTGACCTGGTCCAGCAGTAATGAAAATGTTGCAATAGTAAATCCATCTAGCGGTTTAGTGACAGCACAAAGTCAAGGAACAGTTACAATTTATGCCACTGCACAAGATGGCAGCGGGAAGAGAGGATGCTGTGAAATTACCGTAACTCCTTTGATTCCGGTAAGCGGTATTGTGATTTGTCCTACTGATCCGGAGGTAGAATTGGGAGAATCTATACAATTAAATGTAATTATAACACCAGCGAATGCCAGTAACCAAACAATTATTTGGCATAATACTGATCCCAGTGTAGCTGAAATAGGAGCATATACAGGTATAGTACAAACAAAAAAAGTTGGTACAACGGTAATTACAGCGATTTCTGTTGATAATAATCTCTCATATTCTATTACACTTACAGTAAAAAAACGTTCTGTGCTAATCCAGAAAGAAGGAACTAGAAAGGAAGTGATTTTTAATTTAACTAATAAAGTATGGAAGTGTATAGATTGTGATTTTGTTTTCTATGATGTTAACAGTGCAACACCAGATGAAAAATATAAACATGAACAAGCAGTGGAATCTTTTCAACAAAACTGTTTTTTGTACCCTGGAACTGGTGATTCGACAATGAAAGAATACACTGATGAAGAAATAAAATTACTATATATGATTGATCCACATGGAATAGCTATTTATGTAGATAGATATGCGTATAATACAGTCGCTGATGGAATAACAGATGCTGCTTTAAGAATAAAGGCTGCTTTACAGTATAAAGATAGAATCTTTCAGCTTTTATTTAATCGTGTACCAAGATATTTTTCTCGTAATCTATATGGTCAGTGGTATGTTACAAATGATACAAGCGATATATTTAAAGTTCTTTCAGAATCTGAAATGATTTTTGGACCGCATACAGTTTTTGATGAATATTTCTTGATGAATCTCTGTGGCTTTTTGAAGGATATTGCAAATATGTTTTTAGGCTCTGTACCTTCTATCATATTTTCTGTTGCGGAGGGTATGTTAAGAATTACAAAATACTTCTTTTTAGTACCAGTTTTAGGATCATCTGTTATAATAGAAGATCTGCAATCAGATGCAATTGGAACTGCTCTTGATACGTTTAATCTAGGCTGGGCGGATAATTTACTTACTATTTATAATAATTTAGATGATTTACAAGAAACTGTTACTTCACTGCCATCCTATAGCAAACATACTTTAAAATATTGCGCAGATGATCTTGATTATGAGCTTTACATTAAAATGCAAGATGGACAAACGTATGGAATGCAAGATATTTGTAGTGAAATAACCTTTTAATATTTCTAATCAAAAACATTTTTAACTGATATCTTGTGAAATTACTAAAAGTTTAGTATTGCAATTACTATCTTAAACAGGACAGCCGCTTACATGCGGCTGTTTTTTAGGTGTATTTATATGCAGAAAAGAACCTCGGGTTATTGATGAAAAAAATAAGCAGAGCTTTGCCAAGGAGGATTTTGATGTGAGCTGAAGGACTTAAGAAAATGGGATAAGAAAGGTTAGTTCACAGCAAACAAGTTCTTACAGAATACAACAGCTTTTTTATATGACACCGCATAATTGCGTAATTTTCTGATTATTATTTATGATTTGAAATAAAAAAATGAAGGGAGACATTTTTCTGCTCCCTTCGGCATTTTTTTCAATAGAACTGTCGTAAGAATGATTATATATGCTTTACTGCGTATCTATTTTATATCCATTCCCTTTTAAAATAAGTGAATCAAATCCTTTCGCGCCTTCTTTGCAGTGAATAATAAAATTTGATGCCGTGTCACTGAAAACACCGTTGCCGAATTTCCCGGGACAATCCCCTTCAAATGTCGCTTCTGAAAGATTACTGCATCCGGAAAATGCTCCTTCACATATTATTTCGATATTGGAAGGAATTTGGATCGATTGTAAGGAGCCGCACTGATAAAAGGCGGTTGCTCCAATGATTTTGAGCCCGCTTCCGAATACTGCTTCGGTGAGAGCATCATTTTGCGAAAAAGAAGAGGTTCGAATTACTTCTACTTCTTGAGGAATTTTTACAGAAACAAGTCCTGTATAGGAAAAAGCGCATACACCTATATTCTTTAAATTGTTGGGGAAAGTAATTTGCGTTAACGAACGACATCCATAAAAGGCGTGATCCCCTATGTTTGTTATTTCATTTCCCCAAGATATATCTTTTAATGCTTGGCACTCATAACAAAGCATCTCCGGGATTTTTGTAACCGTTTCCGGAATTTTAAGCGATTCTAAAGATTTTCCTTCTAAAAGTTTTGTTGCCAGAGCAATAACGGGCATTCCGTTGATTTCTGAAGGAATGATTACTTCAAACTCATCGGCAGTATATTCAATAATTTTTATTTTCCCATCTGTTTCAATATAACGAAAATTCTCAAATACAGCAGATTCCGCTGTTTCATCAAATATTACTTCTTTTTCTTTTGCCGTACATCCCATTACAAAAACAAATAACAGAACGATACTTAATATTTTATATTTCATATAAATCTTCTCCTTCCCTATGGGTTGTATGTCTTTATGACTTTACAAGAGTATATTTTTGCCAAACCTCTGCGTCCCATCCGGAAGTTCCTTCTTTGTAATGTATGTTGATTTCTTTCATATCTCTTCCTTCCATATAAAATGCCTCATTCATTATAGGAGCATTTCCGTTAAATATTACATCTTTTATAAACGCGCATCGCATAAAGGTACCGTCTTCTATTAGTTCTACGCTATCTGGAAAAGTTATTGTTTCTAAAGAATAGCAAGCATGAAACGTAGCCCACCCGCCAATTGTTTTTGTACCTTCTTCAAACAGTATAGTAGTAAGTGCGGTATCCGACATAAATGCACTCTGACGCCAATGCTCGATTGAGTTGGGAATAAATACTTGCTTTAAGCCAATACAGGCAGAAAAGGCGCACTCACCGATAGACTGCAAACCTTTAGGAAGTTCAAGATTTTCGAGGGACACACATCCATAAAAAGCGTTGTCTTCAATAGCAATTAACCCGCTGCCAAAGTGTATTTCTGATAAATATAAACAATCTCCGAAGGCATATTCTTCAATTACTGTGACGGTATCAGGGATAACGACTGTTTCTATATCCTGCCGGCCAAAAGCAGAAAATCCGATAGCGGTAACAGGATATCCTTCTATTTCACTGGGAATAACCACTTGTTTTTCCTGACCTACATAACTTTTAATGAGGACAGTCTCTTCTTTTATTGTATACTCAAAAGCTGAAATGTCTGTTACAGCCGGAGTACAAGATGTCAGGATTATGGCTGTAGAACATAATAGTAAAATTATTCTTTTCATAAAAGGCATCCTTTCTTTTTTATAGATTTGTATTTTTGTTATTATTTAGTATATTATAACAGAGGTTAATATAGAATACAAGTCTTAATTGAGTGTTTTAATAAAAAATATTCGGTATTGTAATTAAGATCTATAATGTTGTATAATAGGATACAGAAGCACTCTCAAAGAAGTTGATAGAGGCAGTTTTGATAGAGCTAAGTATAGGCAGTGCTCAAGCCTTATATATTAATAGAGAGGTACAAGAAATCAGAAGTTATCCTCTAGGATTGCCTATCTATGTAGATGGTACCGTTGATAATAACT
>CALXUL010000179.1 GCA_944391635.1 uncultured Clostridia bacterium
CAGGAACGTATGGCTGTTGTTGTAGACTCTAGTGACGCCGAAGAATTCATCAGCTACGCAAACGCCGAAAACCTCGAAGCTACCATAGTGGCACAGGTAACTGAAGATGCTCGGCTGGTTATGACATGGCGAGGCAAAACCATATGCGATATTTCGCGAGATTTCTTAAACACAAACGGCGCTACCAAAAACACCGATGTTGAAGTTATACTTCCGGACAAAGAAAATTCATATTTTGCCGATAAAAATGTAGCAGATATAAAGAAAAAATGGCTGGAAACCCTATCATCTCTCAATGTATGCTCACAAAAGGGGTTATGCGAGATGTTTGATTCAACCATCGGCGCGGGAACAATTCTGATGCCGTTTGGTGGTTTATATCAGCTCACACCTTCTGAGGCAATGGCAGCAAAAGTACCAGTGCCCGGCGGCAAAACCCATACCGCAACTATTATGTCTTATGGTTATGACCCCTATCTTTCAGAGTGGAGTCCGTTCCATGGTGCGCTCTATGCAGTAGTTGAATCGGTTTCAAGAGCTGTTGCAGTCGGTGCTGACTATAAAAAGATTTATCTTACCTTCCAGGAATACTTCGAACGCCTCGGAAGCGACCCCAAACGCTGGGGCAAGCCTTTTGCAGCTTTGCTCGGGGCATACCGTGCTCAGCTTGAACTCGGAATTGCAGCAATAGGCGGCAAAGATTCCATGAGCGGAAGCTTTAATGAGCTTGACGTTCCGCCAACTCTAACCTCATTTGCAGTAGCCCCGGAAAAGGCTGAAAATATAATATCGCAGGAATTAAAATGTACCGACACAAAACTTGTGTTATATCTTTTAAAACGCGACAGACAGGATATACCCGACTTTGAGTATTTAAAAAATATGTACGAACAGGTACACAGCCTTATCCTTTCAGGAAAAGTTCTTTCATCATATACAACCGACGCATATGGTGCAGCTCCTGCCCTTTCAAAAATGTGCTTCGGAAATATGATTGGCATTAACATTGATAAGAGCTTTGAGAAATATCTGTTTAGCATAATTCCCGGCTCAATAATCCTTGAAGTTCATAAAGATACTCCGGCAGACGGCAGTATTCTTATTGGATATACTAAGCCCGAAGCTGACATTACGGTAGGTGAAACTGTAATACCGCTTGGCGAAGCTCTTATAAATTGGCAGAAACCACTTGAAAAGGTGTTCCCCACAAAAGCAGGAAGTTTTGATAAAGAGCCTGAAACATACAGCTATACTTTGCGAACACCTATGCTCGCAAAATCTAAAATTGCAAAGCCAAGAGTATTTATACCGGTATTCCCCGGCACAAACTGTGAATATGACACTGCAAGCGCTTTTGAACGTGCAGGCGGAATTGCGGATGTTTTTGTAATACGTAATCTAACTGCTGATGATGTTAAATATTCTATGCAGGAAATGAAAAAACGTATAGACAATGCACAGATTGTAATGATTCCTGGTGGTTTCTCAGGCGGAGATGAGCCGGACGGTTCAGGTAAATTTATCGCCACAGCATTCCGTAACCCGGCGGTAGGCGACGCTGTTATGCGGCTTCTTAAAAACCGTGACGGGCTTATGCTAGGTATATGCAACGGTTTCCAGGCGTTAATCAAATTAGGTCTTGTACCTCACGGCGAAATCCGGGACCTTGACGATACATCCCTTACCCTTACATTTAACACCATTGGCAGACATATTTCTCGTATGGCATATACAAGGATTTCCACATCATTATCGCCATGGTTTGCGAATGTATCGGTTGGAGATATGCATACCATAGCCCTGTCGCATGGCGAAGGAAGGTTTATTGCCTCAGGCAGTCAGATTGCAAAGCTTGCCGCAAACGGTCAGATTGCAACACAATACGTAACCCCGGACGGCAAAGCTACCTATGACATAGACTGGAATCCAAACGGTTCTTGCGCGAGCATAGAAGGCATTACAAGCCCTGACGGACGTATTCTCGGCAAAATGGGGCATTCGGAGCGTATCGGCGAATTTATTGCTGAAAATGTTCCCGGCAACAAAAACCAGCTTCTATTTGAAGCAGGTATCAATTACTTTAAATAATAAGCGTATATAAGGCAAAGAAATCTTCTTTGCCTTATATTTAAAGGAGAAAAAATGAAACCGAAAACACAAGTTCTTTTTCCGGATATAAGAAGCGCGGCGCTGATTGACGCAGAAGTGGAAAAAATAAAAATATCCCGCCACAGGCGGCGTATGGAGCTGGTTTTAAGCCAGCAGGCTTCGGACGAGTCCTTGGAAAAATTTGAAAATGAGCTTTTAAGGTATTATCACTTAAACGGTGTTAATGTCAAGAGTATTGAGCCGGCAGAAGAAAGCAGCCCTTCTCTTCCGACAATGTATCTGACAAAGCGTACACCAAAAGCTAATCAAAGCGGCGCATCACTCGGCCGCGCACATATTACCGATGTAATATATGGTTCTGCAATACGCGCAGAACTTACCGATATACACTCAATTAGTGATACAGGAACCTGGGTGACCTTTTCAGGCGAAGTATTTGGGATAGAAACCAAAGACATTAAAAGCAAAAAAAACGGAAACACCTACCACCTTGTTGTTTTTGATGTAACAGACCATACCGATTCAATATCCTGCCAGCTTTTTATTTTAGGCGATGATAAAGGAAACGCAGCATTTGACGAGGTACAAAAACGTCTCAAAAAAGGCTCTTATGTAGTTGTAAGAGGAAAAGCCGCATTTAATACATTTGCAAATGAAACAATAGTTACCGCAAGCTCCATATGCGAAACCGACCCTCCACCTGCAAGAATGGATACGGCAGAAAAAAAACGTGTAGAACTGCATCTTCACACCCAAATGTCGGCCATGGACGCCGTGTCGTCTGCAAAGGATATAATTAACCGGGCTGTAAGCTGGGGTCACAGCGCAATCGCTATAACAGACCATGGCGTTGTCCAGGCGTTTCCGGATGCTATTAAAGCTTCCGGCGATAATGAAAAAATTAAAATCATATACGGTATGGAAGGCTATCTCGTAGACGACAGCCTGAACATTTGCGATAATACGCATGATGAAACAGTCGATTCTGATTTTGTCGTTTTCGATATAGAGACTACCGGTCTGTCCTCTGAAAAAGACGAGATAACTGAAATCGGTGCCGTGAAAATCTCCGGCGGCAAAGTTTCAGGTCGCTGGTCAAGCTTTATAAATCCCTGCCGTCCTATACCGGATAATATTGTAAAGCTTACCGGGATAACCGATGATATGGTTGCCGACGCGCCTAAAATCACGGAAATTTTAGGAGATTTTCTTGATTTCTGTAAAGGCTGTGTGCTTGTTGCACACAACGCAAAATTTGATACCGGTTTTATAAAAGAAGCTGCAAAAAGGCAATCGCTCGATTATGATTTTTGTATGCTCGATACGTTATCACTTGCACGCTGCCTTTATCCTGAACTTAAAAATCACAAGCTTGATAATCTTACAAAGCACCTTAATGTGGTTCTTGAAAATCACCACCGCGCGGTAAATGATGCAAAAGCTACTGCTGATGTATTTATAAAGATGCTGTCTGAGCTTAGAGAACGCGGTATTACAAAGCTTTCTGAATTTAATACAGCGTTTGATATTCGCGAATCATCCAAGCGTACTAAAGCGTATCATATAATACTTCTTGCAAAAAATCTTAAAGGTATCAGGAATTTGTACGAATTAGTATCCGCCTCACAGCTTAAATATTTTTATTATACGCCGCGTATCCCGCGCTCACTGCTTGAAGAAAAGCGCGAAGGCTTGATTCTTGGCTCCGCGTGCGAAGCAGGCGAGCTTTTCCGCGCAGTTGTAGATGGTGCGGACGAGAATACTCTCAAAAAAATTGCATCTTTTTACGATTATCTTGAAATACAGCCAATCGGCAATAACGAGTATATGAAACGTTCGGACAGCTTTCCGAAAATAAACACTGATGAGGATCTCCAAAATTTAAACCGCAGGATTGTTGAACTGGGCGAAAAAATTTCAAAGCCGGTATGCGCAACCTGCGATGTGCATTTTTTAGACCCCGAAGGCGCACAATACCGGAAAATCCTAATGCACTACAAGAAATTTTCCGATGCGGATTTTCAGCCTCCGCTCTACCTTCGTACAACCGAGGAAATGCTGGATGAATTTTCATATCTCGGAAGTGATAAAGCCTATGAAGTTGTGGTTACCAATACAAACCTGATAGCTGACATGATTGAGCCTGTGCGGCCGATACCTACAAAAAAATGCCCTCCTGAGATAGAAGGTGCGCAGGAGGATATTATTAACGATTCCCACAATAAGGCAAAAGCAATTTACGGCGACCCGCTGCCTCCAATAGTACAGGAACGGCTTGACAAAGAACTCCATTCCATAACCACCTACGGGTTTTCGGTTATGTACAAAATAGCGCAGGAGCTTGTAAGAAAATCCTTAAGCGACGGTTACCTTGTAGGTTCAAGAGGTTCTGTGGGCTCATCATTTGTAGCGTTTTTGTCGGACATTACCGAGGTTAATTCCCTGCCTCCGCATTATGTATGCCCTAACTGTAAAAATGCGGAATTTATGCCGGTCGGAACCGGTCTGCACGGCTGTGACCTTCCGGACAAGGTATGCCCTAAATGCGGTACAAAATACAAAAAAGATGGACACGACATTCCATTTGAAACATTTTTGGGATTTAAAGGTGACAAAGAGCCTGATATTGACCTGAATTTTTCCGGCGATTATCAACCTGTAATACACAAATACACCGAAACTTACTTTGGCGAGGGCTATGTATTCCGTGCAGGGACAATCGGAACGGTTGCGGAAAAAACAGCGTTCGGTTATGTACGCAAATATGCGGAAGACCATAATATCCATATACGAAATGCCGAGATGAAACGTCTTGCCGCGGGTTGTGTCGGCGTTAAACGTACAACAGGACAGCATCCCGGAGGCATAATTGTTGTTCCGTTTAAAAACGATATTCACGAATTCTGCCCTGTGCAGCATCCGGCTGATGACCCCAATTCCGATATAATAACTACGCATTTTGATTACCATTCTATTGACCAGAACCTTCTAAAGCTCGACGAACTCGGTCACGACGACCCAACCGTGATCAAAATGCTCTATGACCTTACCGGTCTTGACCCTCAAACTATTCCTCTTGACGATAAGGAAACCATGAGCCTTTTCACCTCGTGCGATGCGCTGCACATCAATGCCGACATCGGTTCAACGGTAGGCACATACGGTGTTCCCGAATTTGGCACTAAATTTGTGCGGCAGATGCTTCTTGATACCAAGCCAACCACTTTTGCCGAACTTGTCCGTATATCTGGGCTTTCGCACGGCACCGACGTATGGCTTAACAATGCGCAGTATTATATCAAAGAGGGCTATACTACCCTAAAAGAAGCAATTTGTACACGTGATGATATAATGCTCTATCTTATTGCAAAAGGCGTAGAGGCAGGACATGCATTTAAAATCATGGAATCTGTCAG
>CALXUL010000180.1 GCA_944391635.1 uncultured Clostridia bacterium
CCGTGAGGGTGAGGCGATTAGCTGGCACTTGGCGCACGCGCTTAGTATTGATCCTGAGTCGAAGTGCCGGGTTACTTTTAACGAGGTTACAAAGGCTGATGTTAAGGCTGCGGTAAAACAACCAAGAAGTATAGATATGAGTTTGGTAAACGCTCAGCAGGCAAGACGAGTGCTTGACAGAATAGTTGGATATAAACTAAGTCCAATATTATGGGAAAAGGTCAAAAAGGGATTGTCTGCGGGCAGAGTGCAGTCAGTTGCAACCAGACTTATATGCGACAGGGAAGAAGAAATACAAAATTTTGTTCCTAAAGAATACTGGTCTGTTGAAGCAATGTTGTCTGAGCCTAAAAGTAAGAAAGAATTTTCGGTGAAATATTTTGGCATAGACGGAAAGGAAACACAAATTCCGGATCATGAAACAGCCGACAGAATAATAAATCAGTCAAAGGCTGCTGGATTTGTCGTATCAAAGATTAAGCGCGGTGAAATGTCCAAAAATCCTCCTGCGCCATTTACAACAAGTACAATGCAGCAGGATGCCTCAAGAAAAATCAACTTTTCACCATATAAGACAATGCAAACAGCCCAAATGCTTTATGAAGGCGTGAATCTTGGCACAAAATACGGCACGGTCGGACTCATAACATATATGAGAACAGACTCACTTCGTATTTCTGATGAAGCAAAAAGGGAAGTTGCTGCATACATTACTGAAAAATTTGGTGCAGAAAACCTTAAAGTAAGAAATTACAAAACTAAAAGTAACGCACAGGATGCGCATGAGGCAATACGTCCGACAAGTGTTAATATAGATCCCGCACAGATAAAGGATAAGCTTACACCTGACCAGTATAAGTTGTATAAACTGATTTGGGAACGGTTTGTAGCAAGTCAGATGGCATCAGCAGTATATGATACTACATCTGTTTCAATTATGGCAGGCAAACACGAATACCGTGCATCAGATGCACAGATAAAATTTAAAGGTTATACTACGATATATACTGAGGGCAGTGATTCTGTTGAAAAAAAGGTAAAGAAGTTGCCTAAACTTGAAGAAAATACGGTGCTTGTTTTAAAAGATATTGAAGGTAAACAGCATTTTACCCAGCCGCCGGCGAGGTTTTCCGATGCAACGCTTGTACGGGAGCTTGAAGAAAACGGTATAGGAAGACCGAGCACCTATGCTCCTACTATTACTACTATCATTTCAAGAGGCTATGTTGCAAGGAGTAAAAAACAGCTTATGCCAACAGAGCTTGGTATGATTACTACTGATATTTTGAAAAATAACTTTTCTGATATAGTTGATGTTGAGTTTACAGCCGGAATGGAAGAGCAGCTTGATGAAGTAGCAGATGGTGAGTTGAACTGGAATAATGTATTAAAAGATTTTTATCCGAAATTTGAGCAGGATTTGGAGACTGCCAAAAAAGCTGTTGAAAAGATTAAAATAAAAGATGAGGAGTCCGATGTTATTTGTGACAAATGTGGACGACGAATGGTTTATAAGATTGGGAAATTCGGTAAGTTTCTTGCCTGCCCAGGGTTTCCTGAATGTCGGAATACAATGACTATACGTGAAGGAACTGGGGCATATTGCCCGAAATGCGGAGGTGAAATACTTGTAAAGAAATCAAGAAAAGGTAAGATATACTACGGCTGCGAGCATCTGCCAAAGTGCGACTTTATGGCATGGGATGAACCTGTAAAGGATGAAAAATGCCCGCAGTGCGGTGGATTGCTTTTGAAGAGAACAGGTCAGAAAGCTAAAATATACTGTCAAAACGAGAACTGCAATTATGAAAGGACAATAAAAAAATGAAAGTGAGGGTTATAGGCGCTGGGCTTGCAGGGTGCGAGGCGGCTTATCAGCTTGCCAAATCCGGAATTGATGTAGTATTATGTGAAATGAAGCCTGTAAAGTTTTCTCCGGCGCACAGTAATCCCGGTTTTGCAGAACTTGTGTGTTCCAACTCTTTAAAAGCTGACAGAATAGAAAATGCTTGCGGTCTATTAAAAGCAGAAATGCGTTTGTTTGACTCTATTACAATGCGCGCGGCAGAAAAATGCCGTGTTCCGGCTGGTGGTGCGCTTGCGGTAGATCGTGATATGTTCTCGGCTATTATTACAGAGGAAATTGAAAAAAATCCTCATATAAGTGTTGAGCGCGGAGAAGTAACAGATATTAATACGGATGAGTATACAATTATAGCCGCCGGTCCGCTTGCTTCTGAAAATTTGTGTTCTTGTATTGAAAAACTTTGCTCTGAGCAAAGTCTATACTTTTATGATGCAGCAGCCCCAGTGGTTACAAAGGAAAGCATTGATTTTGAGAAGGTATTTTATGCTGCAAGATACCAGAGGGGAACACCAGATTATATTAACTGCCCGTTTGACGAAAAAGAGTATGACTCCTTTTATAATGAACTGATAAATGCTAAAACAGCCGAACTTAAAGCTTTTGAAGATAAAAAAGTTTTTGAAGGATGTATGCCGGTAGAGGTTATGGCATCAAGAGGCAGAAATACACTTCTATTTGGACCGCTCAAGCCTGTTGGGCTAATTAATCCGCGTACAGGCAAAGATGATGCGTTTGCAGTAGTACAGCTTCGTCAAGACGATATTAAAGGAAAATTATATAATCTTGTTGGTTTTCAAACAAACCTGAAATGGGGAGAACAGAAACGCGTATTTTCTATGATACCTGGACTTGAAAATGCTGAATTCGTAAGGTATGGAGTAATGCACCGAAACACATATATTGATGCTCCTAAAATTTTGGATCGGTTTTATAGAATGAAAAAATATGATAAAGTGTTTTTTGCAGGGCAAATAACAGGAGTTGAGGGCTATGTTGAATCAGCATCTTCTGGGCTTATGGCTGGATTTAATATGGCAAGGATAATACAGGGTAAAAAGCCCCTTGAGCCTGATAATAGGACTGTTATTGGTTCACTGCCGCTTTATATAACGACGGCTGAAAAGCTTCAGCCAATGAATGCAAATTTTGGTATTGTCGATAGTCTCGGAGAGAGAATAAGAAATAAGACAGAACGCTATGCGAAAATTGCCGAGCGTTCGCTTGAATATCTTAAATGGAAAATTGAAGAAATGGAAGGTGGAGAAATATGAAGAATAAATCCTTGGTATTTGTTATTCTTGCGGTTGTAGCCGCACTCGTAATTGTTGGTTTATTGGTTGCAAAAAATGCATCTGCGCCAGCACCCGAAACAGGAGAAAATGCAGCTGTAACAGCAAAGCCGACTGAAACAAAAACTCCAGAGGAAGAGGACGGTCAAGACGAAAGCATAACATCATCTTCACCTGATGCGTCAGAGAACGCAGAAAATACAAACGTAGCATCAGATAGCCCGGAAGAAGAAAAGGAATATACACCAACTTTCATGTATTTTATATCAAATAATGATGAAGGTTTTGACGCAATAAATGTTATGATTGATAAACTTAAAGCTGAGTATGGAGAAAAAGTTAATTTTGATATAAGAAATATAGATGATGACCCCGAACTTTTAAAAAACTTTCCGATTGTAGAAGGAAATACTCCAACACTTATAATGCTTAATACAAAAAATGAAATAAGTAATATATTATTTAAAACAAAAAATGAAGATGAATTGAAGAAAGCAATAGATGCTGCACTTGAAAAGTAAGAAAAACACTGTGTCCTAATTAGTCGGGACACAGTGTTTTTATATCACATAAAAAATTATTTAAATCAACGGTTTGTTCATCAATAAATTTGACGCCCTCAGATTCAAGAAGTTCTCTCTGTCTGCCCATACCTCCAAAAGCAAATCCAGGCGCAACTTTTCCTAAATGATTTACAACGCGGTGGCAGGGTATAATTCCCGGTGCAGGATTGTTATGGAGTGCGTATCCGACCACACGTGCCCATCTTGGATTTCCTGATGCTGCCGCAACCATTTTGTAAGTTGCAACCTTGCCTTCTGGTATTCTGCAAACGGAAGCATAAATCCTTTCAAAAACCGGTCCGCTCATATAACAGCCTCCTTTATTATATCAGATCCTAATGATAATGACATTTTATCAGGCTCAAGAGCAAAAAGTTTCATATATGCTGCAGGTGCTGACATTATTGGCAGAGTTTTAAGTCCGAGTGTCGCAAAAGCGTTTTTACTTTCGTAATCTGCGCCATCATATGACCCATGCAGAAAAATGGGCGTTCCGTTTTTTTGCATTTTTTCACAAAAGTGTATTAGTGATGGGTTGTTAGAATCTATTGTACCCGAATGATAGGATAGAAGCAGCACAGCGTCTGCGGTAATATCAGGATATTTATAATTGATAAGCGGTTGAAAAACAGCAATATTTTTTGATTCGTTAAGTTTTGCTGGAGCTTCAATTTCATCTTTGGATTCTTTAAAATAACTGTTTTTAACAAATATTCCGTTTATAAATCTACCATATACAGAATCAAGTATACTTCGTACTCTTGCTTCATATGTAATTGGAGCAATAAGCCTTGATGCACGGTGAATATTGTCACCCCAAGCCACAAAAACACCCGTTCCGCCTTTTTGTTTTATGAATCTGACTGCATTTTCAAGGTTTTTTATTCCTAATGCCCTTTCGTCCTTAAGCGGAAAATCAGAGGAAACTATTATTACAGGAATACCTATACCTGATAGTGCGTAAGAAAGTGCTGCTCCGGAATATGCAAGGGTATCGGTTCCGTGTGTAATTATAATTCCACTGGAATTTTCCGAAAGTTCATATACGGTTTCAATTATTCTGTTTATCATGCCGATTGTCATGTTCTCACTAAGAGCATAAAAGGGCGACCTAAATATAAAATTATGTTTTCGTGAATGAGCATAAAAAAATGAATCCAATTCACTTACAAGCCCGTTTTTGGGTGAAATAACGCCATTAGAATCCTTTACACTGCTAATTGTACCGCCGGTAAATATCACACCTATATTCATTTTGGGCAATTCTTCCTTTCTTTTACTTATGAAGATATAATATCATGAAATGATTAAGTATTCAATACTTTACTATTCCCTGAAATTATGTTAAAATGTATAAAATGATGCTTTTTAGAAAGGAGGCTTGTGACGTGCGGCGATATTTTATATGTTTTGTTTTATTTTTTGCTTTTTTGGGCGTAATTGTTCAAGCAAAGTCTGATATTGACGGGCACTGGGCAAACGATGCGGTTTATGCGCTTGCTGACAAAGGAATACTTGTTGGGGACGGAAAAGGAAACTTTATGCCAGATAGGGAAATTACCAGAGCAGAGTTTCTGTGCGCTGTGTTAAACGCCATAGGCGCAAATGCAGGCAGTGTTGATATAACGTTTTCCGATGTTAAGGATAATGATTTTTATGCACCATATATATCAAAAGCAGCTGAACTTGGTATAATTTCAGGATTTTCTGACGGTACTTTTAGGCCACATGCATCTCTAAGACGTGAAGATGCTGTAATAATACTTTCCCGTTCGTTCGGCTTCCTTTCGGGGTATTCTGCATCAGATGTTTTTAAAGACGAAGATGATATTACACCAGCAGCTTTCGGAGCTATTTCATACGCTTACAGAAAGAATATAATATCGGGTTTTCCTGATGGAACATTTAGACCATCAGCTGCTCTCACACGTGCACAAGCGGCAGTAATGATTTTAAAAGTCTTAGATCTTGAACAGACGGAACCTGGTTTTTTTGTTGGATACCCTCGTGTTGCAGAACATGGAATATATGGATGTATTCGATTAGAAATTTCAACAAATATGCCATGCAGTATTTATTATCTGCTTCAGCCTTCAAGCATGGTAGGAACTCCGGCGCGTATTAATATAAATAATTTTCTTGCTGTTACAACTGCCGGTAACCGACAAATAAGTGCAGATATAGTATGTGATGTCGGTAATGAATATGATGTATTTCTGCTTGCCGCAACTGCGGATGGACGGTATTCCAGAATTATAAAGATTGAAAATCAAGCGGCGTCACCTTTTACAGAAGGAGATGGTTCAAAATGGTCTCCGTACGGGATTTATAATGAACTCCAGCTTAATGCTATTCGTTATTTTCCAAAAAGCGCGTATATATTAAAAAGCGACATAGAATTAACTGGTATTTGGACACCTATCTCAGGTTTTACTGGCGTATTAGATGGTGGTGGATTTAGGATAAGCGGACTTAATGTTGAAGAAGAAAAGAATAATGGGGGGTTCTTTTCACAAATAAAAGGCGGCGAAATAAGAGATTTGGCAATTGACGGAAAAGTCAGTGCAAAAAGCAACGCCGGAATATTTGCAGGGGAAATGTCTGATACATCAGTCGTAGGATGTGTAGCGACAGGGTATGTGAGTGCGGCAACCAATAATGCCGGAGGATTTTTCGGTGAAAGTGCAGGTCTTGTTGAAAATTGCTTGAGCGCGGTATATCTTGTTGAAGCAAGTGCGTTTTCGGGCGGTATAGCAGGACAGAATTACGGCATCATACGTGAATCAATATCAGCAGCTCATACAGTAACAGCTGATATGTATGCAGGCGGAATTGCTGCGGTAAATGTTGGCGGTATTATCGAAAGAAATTTATCTGCTTGTATAAATGTTTTTGATATAATGATGAATAATTGCGGCAGGATTGCGCTTAATAAAGAAGGGGGAATTACACACGGTAACTATGGCTATGATAAAATGAATACAACTTCTGAAAATGGTGTAAATGACAGTGATAACTTGAATGGCGCCGATATTTGTTGGGAGGATATGATAAACCATGATGCCGTAATAGAGCTGCTTGGTTGGGACGAACGACTTTGGAGTGGGGGAGGCAGGGAAAATAAATACCTCATCATATATCCTTCAAGATCGAAAATGCCTGAGTTAATTTACGGCATATGCGAGTATGCTCCGCTTAGGATTGAGAATGCGGCACAGATGTTGGGGATTATTGATAATCCTGATAGACATTATATAATTGTAAATGATATACGTTTTGATTCTTCAATAAACTGGAAGTCTGAATCATCAGATCCCGAACAGCAGAAAGGCTTTTCCGGCAGCCTTGATGGAGGAGGACATGTTGTTTCTGGAATCGTTCTTGATGGAGGCGATGAAAAAGGCGGCTTATTTGCAACGGTTGGTAATGCTACTATAAGAAATCTTACATTGACTGATATGAAAATTTCTGGATATAAGCTTGCGGGAGCATTTGCAGGAGAAAATTATGGTACTATTGAAAATTGCAGTGCAGTAAATGTTACGATAACATCGGATGAGGATACGTCTTATATCGGAGGCATTGCAGGATATAATTACGGAACAATACGAAATGCTGATTCATATGCATCGCTTGTATCTACGTCAAAGAATACAGTTATAGGCGGTATTTGTGCGCATAACGAGGGATTTTTAGACAACACATCTTACAGAGCAGATATAAAATCCTCAAAAACAGTTAGCCTTTCCGAATCAGTCATTGGCGGTATATGTGGATATAACGCTGGGGGTATGATTTATAATTCATATGTATCTGGCAATATACGTCAGCAGGCAACCACAATGTACGTTGGCGGAATATGTGGAATACAGGCTGACGGTGAGGTTTACAAATGTTCTACTGATGGTATTATTCTTTCAGAACCTCCTCGCCATGTAATGGCTTCGGCATATAGCGGAGGAATTATGGGGCTTTGTGCCGGAGGGCTTATAATGAATTCTTTTTCCACATCAGATTTGACGGTATATGCAGTAAAAGGTTATGTCGGAGGCATATGTGGATACAGTGAATCAGGGATGATACAGAATGTATATGCGGCAAATGATGTTATTCAAATTTCAGATGACACATTTGAGAATGAAATTTTGGCATACGCCGGGGGTATTTGCGGATATAACGAGATTGGGATGATTGCACAGTCGGCAGCTGTTAATAGGATTGTTTCTTCATCACAAAATACTGGAAGAATCTTTGCAGGCGGAGAAGCAGAACAGGTATTTTTCAATATCGCTGTATCAGATATGTCAATTAAAAACGGCTTGACAGGTGCTTTTGCAGGAGACAGCATTTCTCTGCAAAAATTTAGCTATGACTTGTTTGTATCCCCGCTTTCTGAAGGAGGTATACTGGGTTGGTCGGATGAAGTTTGGACAAAATCCGTATCACAAAAATATTTCCTGCCGGTATTAAGGGATGTAAAAGGTCAGGAATTTTATATAGAGAGATAGAAAGGAAAATAGTAATAAATGAATGCAAAAAAAGTATCAGATTCATATACTGAGCAGGTACAAACTTTAATGCTTGGTTCTATGAACGGGAGAAACAGGTTGTTTGGCGGATTATTGATGCAGTGGATTGATATTGTTGCTGGAGTTGTAGCAAAAAGACATTCACATAAGAATGTTACAACAGCGTCAGTTGACAGACTTGAATTTCGTGCGCCGGCATATGCTAATGATACAGTGGTTCTTTGCGGGAAAATAACATATGTTGGAACTACCTCTATGGAGGTTTGCGTTTCTACATATGTAGAAGAGCTTTCAGGTGAAAAACGACTTATAAACAGAGCATATCTTGTTATGGTTGCTCTGGATGAGAATGATAAGC
>CALXUL010000181.1 GCA_944391635.1 uncultured Clostridia bacterium
AGTACACATCAGCTCCGGCGAGTTCCGACACAGTTTATGCACGCTCAACATGCGTCCTATGACTAGTATTTTCCAGACGCTTTGCCGCTTTTTCAATTTCATTAAGTTCCAAATCCATTACTAAACAACCCTTTCATTTTTATTAACAAATAAAAAACCTGCGGATTGCCGCAGGTAAGTTCCTATAAAAAACTATTCCAAAACGGCAACTTAAACAACGCCGCACGCAATGCGAGCGGCGCAGATAATTATTATACCGAATTTGGAATAATTATCAGACATTATCAATTGCCCCCAATATAAACTCTAACTATTATATTACTCTTTTTTACGTATTTTGTCAAGTTAAATTATCCAAAATACTTAAAATTTCAGGAAACGGCTGCAAGCTTCGTTTTAAAATACCGTTTAAATATGCAATTAATATTCCATAATTAACAATCGGTACACCCTGATTCTTGGCGGTAGTAATACGATATTTCATTTCTTTTTCATTAAGCATGCATCCTCCGCAATGTATAACCGCTTTATACCCAGACAAATCCTTAGGAAACTCTCCACCGCTGGTAAATTCAAAATTAAACTTCTTTCCAGTATATCCGCAAAGCCAGCCAGGTATTTTTACTGTCCCTATATCCTCACATTGTCTATGATGCGTACACCCTTCGGAAATCAGAATTCTGTCTCCTTCACATAATCCTTCAATTGCACTCACTCCCTGAACAAGCGTTTTAAGTTCGCCTTTATATCTTGCAAAGAGTATAGAAAAAGACGTAAGCCAAACATCTTCCGGTGTAACCTCAGAAACCTTTTTAAACGCTTGTGAATCGGTTATAACAATTTTAGGTCTTTTAGCAAGCGATTCAAATGTACGCTCAAGTTCATTATCCCTGCATACAGTACATATAGCGCCACGTTCTAGCAAATCACGTATAGTCTGTTGCTGCGGAAGTATTAGTCTGCCTTTGGGCGCGGCAGAATCTATCGGCACAACAAGAACTGCCGTATCCCCAGGCTCTACCAAATCAGCAGCTATATATTTCTCCTCTGCTCCCTTTCCGGCTAACTCTGCTATACGTTCAGTAAGTTCCTTTATTCCCTCACCCGTTTTTGCGGATACACATATTTCACTATCCGAGCAATTTCTGGCTTTTAATATATCAATCTTATTATAAACAATTATATACTTTATTCCTCGTTTTTCTATTTCGTCTATAATCTTCTTTTCCGCGTCGGTAAGTTCATCAGCACTATCGGTTACTATAAGTGCAATATCTGTTTTTCTTAGTACCTGATATGCTTTTTCTATTCTTTTTTCACCAAGTTCTCCTACATCATCAAGCCCCGGAGTATCAATTATTACCACAGGTCCTATTGGCAAAATTTCCATAGCTTTCTGTACCGGGTCAGTAGTTGTTCCCTTTATTTCCGATACTATTGCAAGCTCTTGTTTTGTAAGTGCATTAATTACGCTTGACTTTCCGGCATTCCTTAACCCAAATATACCTATATGCAGCCGCTCTCCTTTTGGCGTTTCGTTCATTGACGGCATAATTATTCATTCCTTTCATTATGTACTATGTTTATTATACCACCTGCTGTTTTTTATGTCAATCAATATAAAAAGTATACTCTATACATAGACTATTGTCATCTTATAGATAATAAAATAGACTAATACTTGACAAGAAAAACTATGTGGGGATAATATAATGATTAGTTACAAACCTTTATATCAAACTTTAAAGAAAAAAGGGATTACTACTTATAAGTTAATTAATTCCTACGGTCTTAGCAGAAGTCTTATTGACAGATTAAAGCATGATAAACCTATTACAACAGTTACTCTAAATGACTTATGCACTATTTTAGACTGCAATGTAGAAGACATTCTTTTATACATCCCGGACAATATCAAAAACGAAAAAAAACCTGGCGGTGAGATGTAAATGTTAGAGAAAATTCTTAGCTGGTTTGATTCGGGTACTGCAAAGTGCATAATATGTTCCAGGCGGCGTGATAAATTAAAATACCAGAAAAACGGCGCGGGTATTTGCTTTGATTGCTATAACCACCTTATGAAAGGAAAAGCGGACGACTACTATTGCGCCGATAGCCGAATTAACAGACTTTTTGCGCCGTTTGAGTACAGTGATAACCTTAGAGCCGCAATTCTTTCACTAAAATTTAAAGATTGCACTGCCTACGCTGCGCTAATCGCACAACTTGTATACGATGCTCTGCCGCTCTATTATGTATATTCTGATTATGATATGCTCCTGCCAGTGCCGCTTCATCCGTCAAGATACCATGAACGCGGCTTTAATCAGGCGTAACTGCTTGCATCCGCACTCTCCAAATTAATCCATATTCCTGCGCCCGATGATGTGTTATTTCGCACACGAAGCACTGCACATCAAATGTATCTGCCGCGAAGGCTCAGAGAATTAAACGTAAAACAAGCTTTCTATGCAGATGAAAAAAGCGTAAAAGGCAAAAGAATTATTTTGGTTGATGATATTTATACTGTTGGAGCAACAATTGGGGCATGCGCACAAGAACTCTTGGACAAAGGTGCAGAAGAAGTAAGCGCGATAGTTGTATGTGAAAATTTTGCACATACACAAAAAACCGACCCTCATCCCAAAATACCTCATGCTTACAGAGAATAGTATTACTAATTCAAAAAGCCGTACGGATAACCGCACGGCTTACTTATTGTTTATATCTCAAATATATTTTTTCATATGCACAAGCGCACTTTTTTCCAGCCTTGATACTTGCGCCTGCGAAATTCCTATTTCCTCCGCAACCTCAGTCTGTGTTCTGCCTTGAAAAAACCGAAGATCAAGTATATGCTTTTCCCTCTCTCCCAAATGCCGCATAGCTTCATCAATAGAAATATCTCTAAGCCAGTTTTCGTCTGTGTTTTTTGTATCACTGACCTGATCCATAACATATACCGCCTCGCCGCTGTCATGATAAAGCGGCTCATACAGACTTACAGGGTCAGCTATCGCATTAAGCGCAAATACAACATCTTCTTTAGGTATATCCATTTCTTTTGCAATCTCCTCAACGCTTGGTTCTCCGGAGTTTTTGCCCATCAGTTTTTCTTTTATATATAATGCCTTATATGCTATATCCTTTAAGCTTCTGCTAACCCGTATTGTATTATTATCTCTCAAATATCTTCTTATTTCACCAATTATCATAGGCACGGCATAAGTTGAAAATTGAACATTTTGAGATAAGTCAAAATTATCAATCGCTTTAATAAGTCCAATGCAACCTACCTGAAACAAATCATCAGCATTCTCACCGCGATTGGAAAATCTCTGGATTACGCTTAAAACCAGCCTAAGATTACCTTTTATAAATTCTTCCCTTGCCGATTCATCTCCGTTTTTTATTCTTATAAACAACGCATCCTTTTCAGCCTTTGTCAGCGTCGGAAGCTTCGCAGTGTTGACCCCGCAGATTTCAACTTTATTCATATGTTTTATCCCCCTTTTGGTTATATGTAAAAGAAGAGGTCAACTTTTTGCTCCGATATTATTATCGCTCATAACTGCTTTTTTTAAACGTATGATTTTATTATTGGTCAAAGTTCGCAAATTTTATCTGCTAATATTATGCCTTTTTGATAAAAAGTAAAAAAATAGATATTATTAAGAAAAAAAGATGAATAAATATTGATTTTAAAGAAAAAAAGTGATATTATTAACAATGTATAATTTTATAAAAATTACACGTTATTCAGTCAGCTCCGTCCACAAGACGGATGCTTGCTACAATAATAAGGAGGAGAAAATCCAATGGGAAGAAAAATGAAAACCATGGATGGTAACAATGCTGCCGCATATGCTTCATATGCGTTTACAGATGTTGCAGCCATCTACCCGATTACGCCGTCATCAACGATGGCTGAGGTTACCGACAAATGGGCAGCAGCTGGTCAGAAAAATATTTTCGGTCGTACTGTTCAGGTTACTGAAATGCAGTCAGAAGGCGGCGCAGCTGGTACAGTTCACGGCTCGTTGACCGCAGGCGCACTTACTACTACATATACC
>CALXUL010000182.1 GCA_944391635.1 uncultured Clostridia bacterium
TAAAGCATATGCTTGAGCAAAATATTGACAGTAGCGAGATTTATCCAAAGAGTATGTATGTAGGTCTTAAAAACTATGATGATATTTACAGCGCAACCGACTGGATTAAGGAAATTGTTGAGAAATATTTTGTGATGAAGAAAAATCAGACAGTAATAAGTAATCTTCAGATAATAGAGGGCGTAAAAAAATATATTGACGAAAATATTTCATCAGATATTTCGCTTGCGACAGTAGCGGATAAGCTGTTCTTTTCCGCTCCGTATTTAAGTAAAATATTTAAACGTGAAACAGGAGTTAATTTTAATTCATATGTTACTGAAAAAAGGCTCGAGTACGCGCGTGATTTGCTTATGACAAGCAATTATTCGGTAAATGTTATCTCGGAAAAAGCGGGATTCCATTCATCAAACTATTTTATTAAGAAGTTCAAGGAAAGATACGGAGATACGCCTATGAACTATAAAAACATATATATTAATTCCGATTTGAAGGGAAAGGAAAAATGAAACAAAGTTTTGAGATAATGCCGGAGGAATACTGGTGGGGCGGATTTGTGCATAACGGGCATAGGATGCCGTACTCCGCAGGTAGCAAAGAGCGGATAGATTTAGCTGCTGCAGATAATCCGAATCAGGCGGCTTCGCTTTTTCTCTCAAGCAAGGGAAGAGTAATATACAGCGATAAGCCGTTTGTAATTACTTTTGATAATAATATTGATGTGGAGGGTCAGAATATTCGTCTGTTAGACGGGTTCGTCAATTTAAAGGGTGCATATCTTGCAGCGGCAGAAAAAACAATGAATTTTACCGGACAAATACCGGATAAGGTGTTTTTTATGAAGCCTCAGTATAATACTTGGATTGAGCTGACGCATTTCCAAACTCAGACCGGAGTCTTAAAATATGCGAGGGATATTCTTAATAACGGTCTTGTGCCGGGTGTGCTGATGATTGATGCAGGGTGGTCGGAATATTTCGGGAGTTTTGATTTTAACCGCAGAACCTTTCCAACCCCTAAGGAAATGATTGATGAACTTCATAAAATGGGATTTAGGGTAATGCTGTGGATAAGCCCGAATATTTCTCCGGACAGCCCTACTTTCAGAAGCCTTAGGGACACCGGCTGTCTTGTAAGAGATAAAGAAGGAAAAATTGCAGTACGCGAATGGTGGGACGGATATAGTGCAGTGCTGGATTTGACGGGTGCGGAGGCAATAGAATGGTTTTCGGCGCAGCTTGACAGTCTTATAAAGAACTTTGGAGTTGACGGTTTTAAAATAGATGCTGCAGATGCATATTTTTACAGAGCCGATGATAATACACAAGTAAGATGCTTGCCGCAGGAGCAAACAGCGGCAGTAAATCGTTTTGGGCTTAAATACAAATTTAATGAGTTCCGGTGCGCTTGGAACATGGGCGGATATCCGCTTGTTCAGCGACTATGTGATAAAAACCATAGCTGGTATACCGATGGGCTAAAATCGCTTATTCCAAACTCTCTGGCACAGGGGCTTTTGGGGTATGTTTATCATTGCCCGGATATGATAGGCGGAGGAGAATATATTAATTTCGGAAAAAATGCAAAGAATTTGGATAGTGAGTTATTCGTAAGGTACGCTCAGGTTTGCGCTCTGATGCCGATGATGCAGTTTTCTGCTGCGCCGTGGCGAGTGCTTGATGAGGAATCGTTTTTGTGTGTTAAAAAAGCCGCCCAGCTTCATGAACGATTTGGAGAATATATACTGGAGCTTGCTCAAAATGCTTCAAATACCGGAGAGCCGATTGTGAGGCATATGGCATATGAATTTCCGGATGAAGGTATGGAAACCGAAGACGAACAGTTTATGCTTGGAGATAAAATTTTATCTGCTCCGGTTGTAAGGAAGAATCAAAAAGTTAAAGAAGTGAAATTACCAAAAGGCAAATGGAAGAATGATAAAGGCGAAATATATGACGGAGGAAGAACTATACGCGAACAGACAGCATTAGATAGAATTATATGGTATCAAAAGCTGGACTAAAAAAGGTATGGGTATAACAAAAGGAGAATAACCGAATGAAAAAGCATAATTTTAACTGCGGATGGCAGTTTGAGAATAACGGTGTATGGGAAAATGTTATGCTGCCTCATACGCCGAAAATAGAAAAGATAGATGTAACACAGCATTTTCAGGGTATAAGCAGATATAAGAAAGAGTTTTTGCTGCCAAAAGAATTTGTTGGTAAAAGACTGATACTTGAATTTGAAGCAGTAATGCAGGTGACAGAAGTTTTTGTAAACGGAAAGCTTGCAGCTCTCAAAAAATGCGGGTATTTGCCTATTGTTATTGATATAACAGATATGGTTGATTATGACGGGATAAATATTATCGAGGTTGTTGCAGATAATTCGGATAATAAAGATGTTCCGCCGGGCAAACCGTTATCCAAGCTGGATTTCTCATATTTTGGCGGAATTTATCGGAATGTTTGGATTAAGGAATATGATAAGCTTGCGGTAACGCATCCTATTTTAGCGAATAAAACTGCCGGGGGAGGGATATTTGTTACATATAAAAATATTACCGAAAAAATGGCTGAGGTAAATGTTAAAATAGATATTGAAAACTGCTATAAGCAGGATAAAAAGGCTAATATAACTTGCAGTATTTGGGATAAGGACAAAAATAAAGCTGCCGAGGCAAAAGATGTAAAAATTATTAGAGCAGGAGCAGAGGTTGAAGCGGAATTTATGCTTACGGTAGAAAATCCCAAGTTATGGTCACCGGAGAGTCCTTACCTTTATACTTTAAAAGTCTGTGTAAGCGATGATGAAAAGATAACTGATGAAAATGAGATAAATATAGGGATAAGGCATATAAAGATTGATGGGGAAAATGGTTTTTATCTGAATTTTAAGCCTTACCGTATCCGCGGTACAAACCGTCATCAGCAATTCCCGTATCTGGGCAATGCTGTTTCTGATAATGCACATGTCCGCGATGCAATAAAACTGAAAGATGCAGGATTTAATGCGATAAGAACAGGTCATTATCCCCAGTCTGAATCTTTCCTTGATGCGGCAGACAGGCTGGGAATGCTGATAATTTCTCCCACTCCAGGCTGGCAGTGGTGTGCTGAGGGAGAATTTAAAGAACAGGTAAAAACCAATATCCGTGAAATGATACGCCGTGACAGAAACCATCCGTCTATTGTATTTTGGGAGCTGTCACTTAACGAAACAGGTGATTTGGAAGAAAGCAAGTGGGGAGAAGGTTGGGAAGGAGCAACCGATGAGTTTTTCATTGACTGTAAAAATGTAGGAAAAGAAGAATTCCCAACCGACCAGTTTTTGACAAGCGGAGATACATTCGGAAGAAGAAACCCGGAAAAAGTCGGTTATGATGCTCCGCATCCATCGTACAGCAAAAAAGACGATTTGCGCGAAAACGGCAGATTTGTATTCATCAGGGAATATGGAGATTTTGAATTTGGGGGTAATTATTCTACCACAAGACAAACCCGCGCAAGTGGTGAATTGGGACTGTTGCTTTCAGCATGGAATTTTATCTGGTCGCTTAATAAGTTACAAGGGAATACAGGAGTTTTGGGGAGCTGTAACTGGGTAGGAATAGATTATAACCGCGGATATTTCCCGGAATTTCCGATTTGTACCTGCGGAACTATGGACATTATGCGCGTTGCGAAATTCTCTTATTATTTTTATAAAAGCCAATCAAAAGCGGAACCTTGTGTTTATATTGCCGGATACTGGCAGGGTGGAAAAACTTCATCAAAGGTAGTTGTTTTCTCTAATTGTGAGCAAGTCGAGCTGTTTGTAAACGGAAAAAGTATAAGAAAGCAGCAATGCGACAGCGGTGAGAATAATGAGTACATGATGAGCCATGCTAAAGCGAACCCGTTTTATTGGGGCGAACAATGTGAAATAACCGAGGCGCAAGAGCGCGAAGCGATAGAAGATAATCTGGAAGAGTCATATTTGGCTGGGCGTATGTATGACGGAGGTAACTGCAAAAATCTTGACTTTCCACCGTTTACTTTTATGGATGTATTATTTGAGGCAGGGGAACTAAAAGCAGTAGGATATATTGGCGGCAAACCTGTAGCAGAACATAAGAGAGTGACATCGGGCAAAAAGTCAAAGATTAAGCTTGCCGCAGATGATAAGAAAATCCCTCTTAAAAAAGATGGAAATGATTTTGTATTTGTATATGCTAAAGTTTGTGATAAGGATTGTAATCCTGTTTATGACGCGACAGATAAAGTAACCTTTAAGGTGCGCGGAGGCGAGATAATCGGACCTGATACATTATTTAGCGAAGGCGGACTTTGCGGAGTTCTTGTAAGAGGTAAGGAAGATGAAATATATGTAACTGCTTCTTCAGAGAATCTCGACAGTGATGAAATAATTTTATAAAAGATTATAAGCCGTATCAAAAATAATTGATACGGTCTTTTTATAAAAAATCCCCAGTTTTGCCGAATGTTCGGTAAAACTGGGGATTTTAATAATGTTCTAAATTTACCCGTTAAGCTCGTTTTACTCTGTTATAGCGTATGTGTATGGTGAGTTATCAGACATATCCCATATAAATGTTTTGTAGGTATATGCCGAAGCATCATCAACCTCCAGAGAAACTGAAGCTTTGGTAACAGTCGGAGCAGCGCCGCTTGTGCCGCTCGGATTTACAAGCACTGTTGTTGTATTTACATTTTTCAGACTGCCGTCTTCGCCGTAAGCAGCAATCATAACAGTGGGTGTAACATTATAGGTGTAATTATTTGTTATATCAAGGTTGCAGATTACTGTGTTATCCTCTTTGGTGTAGCTGCCGCTTGCTTCAAGAATATTTGGAGCGTCAGTTGTAGTAATCAAAAGGTTATCAATCAGCATTGTTGCTGCCGAACCTGCTATTTTAAATCCGCCGCTTGACAATGGTGATTCATCAGTAAATGTGATAGTTGGTACATCTTTGTCATTAAAGTAGATTTTAAAGGTATTGTCGTCACGTTCGATTTTGAAATACGCCCAGCTTTTATCGCATGCAATATATGGGATTGTCGGTGCATCTATCCAAGAACTCTGACCGTTTACGTATTTTTCAAGTCCCTGCTGTACACCGCCCTGGTATCCGAGATATATTTTATATCTGTTCTCGCCTTCATTATAGGATCTGTGCCATGAGAATTCCGGCCAGCAGGAATCCAAGGTTGTGTAATCTATTTTTGCATTAAATTCAATTTTGTAATGTGCACCAAGTTTTAAATCTCGGGTTATATACGTACCGCCGTCTGTTTTAAACACTTTATTTGCTTCATCACTGTTTATTTGAGTATCTGTTATAATACCGCCGTCTCCGTATATTTCAGCCCAGCCCATTTGACTAAGCGATGTATTATCATCTTCATAATCCTGGCTCATAATGATGTAACTTTCTCCGTCATATTCAGGCACAGGTATTACATCGGGTGCAACATAAAGTGGATTTATTTGATACATAACAAAGTTATCTATATACATGTCGCAGTGAGGCACAAAACCAAGCCCGCCTGACTCAGGATCTATTGTAAGAGTGGTATTTACAATTTCTAAATTATTGATAGAGAACTTAATGTTATGTCCGTCCAGAGTTGCTTCAACGTACACCCACTTATCTTTCAATAAATCAGTGCAATCTTCAATTGTTATCCCTTTTATTTCTGAGGTAGTCCCGTTAGCGTCTTTGGTTAACACAACTATTGAACCTGAGTTTGAATCAGAATGAGTGTAGAGTTTTATCTGAAGATATCTTGATCCCCACCATGCTTCACGCGCTTCCAAAAGAATTATGCCGTTTTCATTGCTTGTATCATAGTCGAGCAGCATGTTATATTTAAGCTTATAGTTTGAGAACCAAAAATTTGGTGTTCCGTTATTCTGCGGAAGTTTTGCCTCGGTTGAAATCTTCATAACCGAATTGCCTGTGCCGTTGTTTACAATTTCAGCTCCTACAAACGGAGTATTTTCGTCTTCAAAAGTGTAGTAATATATAACATCATCAGCTTTTGTAGGCTCAGCAATAGTTACACCTTCGTCAATTATGGTGTAATCTTTGCCAATTTCTTTTACAGCGTAGAAGTTGTCAAGATACATAGTAACGGTGGGCATCTCCCAACCGGTAGGGCTGATAGATATTTCGCCGCTTCCTAAGCCGGTTGTAATATTCAAATATGAAACACCGTTTATTGATACTTTAATTTGTGCCCCATCGACTGTTATTTCAACATAAGACCATTTATTCTCAAAAATTTCGCTAAAATTATCAATCTTTACAGACTGCTGATAAGCATCATTATAACCATAGTTTTCACAGCGTTTATATGTAATTGTTCCGCTGTCAGAATTTGGGTCATTTGAAAGAATGATAGCGTCATAATTACAGTTTATATATTGTACGTTTAGGTTTGCAATGCTAATCTGATTTTGTATGCTGGAGTCATAGTCAAGTTTCATATTAAACTTGAGTTTATAATCAGAAAGCCAGTTAGCGCAGTTAAGCAATGAATATCCCTGGATAACATTTACCTTGTTGCTTGTCCCTTCAACTGTGGTTTGAGTCCATTTTGTTCTGTCGGTTCCGCTTGTAAATAAATAGAAAGCGGGAACGGAGTCTTCAAAGTCAAATCCGTAAGTATAGTTTTTGCTGGTATCGTTAATCACATATTCATTTCCTGCAGGAGCCGCTTTTGTGATATTTGAAGGAATGGTATATTCATCAGTAGGCTGAGGGTCTTCTTCATCGCCGGAATATGAATTGCTGCTTAAGATGAAATTATCAAGAAGAATGGTGCTGTTTCCGGGGGAAACTGCCAAATATGTAAGCGGCAAGGTGAGATTTTCCACATACAATACATCTGAATTATCTACCGTAACTTGTGTATTGCCTTGGTTTAAGGTGATT
>CALXUL010000183.1 GCA_944391635.1 uncultured Clostridia bacterium
TGATTAGATTTGACAGATTTAAAGATGGCAAAAAGCATTGTTTGACGTTTAGTTATGATGATGGGGAAGTTCATGACAAGAGGTTGATTGAAATTTTAAATAAATATGGAATGAAAGGTATATTTCACCTAAATTCAGGACATTTTGACTTGGATAATTATATTAAAGAAGAGGATGTAAGAAAGGTATATGCAGGGCATGAAGTATCTTGTCATTCGGTTACTCATCCTTTCCCCGACAGGATTCCAAGAGCGGAGTGGATGAGAGAAGTGTTTGAGGACAGAAAAAAGCTTGAAAGCTTATGCGGATAGCTTTTACAGTGAATGGGCGTATGAAAATACAAGCCAGCTCTTCTATGTTTGGGGACACAGTTTTGAGTTTGCAAGAGAAAATAATTGGGAACTTATAGAAAATTTCTGTCAAAGAATGAGCGGAGATAATCAGATATGGTATGCTACTAATATTGAAGTTTTTGATTATGTTGAAAACTTAAAAAGACTGCAGATTACAGCTGATGGCAAAAGTATTTATAATCCAAGTGTTATGGAGTTGTGGTTTAGCTGTAAGGGAGAGACGATACATATCGGCGGCGGAGAGACGATCTGTATTTAATATATTATATATAAAAAACCTTCAAAACGGAATTGAACTGCAATTTTAACTTTCTCTGATAAAGTAAAATCCTTTGGCTGTCTTCCTTTCCGATTTAATGCAATTCCTGCAGCAAGTTTTCTTTGATTTTTATTATATCTTAAAATGAAATTATGTACTTACTCATAAATAACGTCAATACAGTATTTTATTCATAACGTTTGATATGACTGTATTGCCGTGGTATAAAAATCCCTCCTGTGGCATTATATTTTTGTTATACCATAGGAGAGTCATTTTTATTGCCCGTTTTTACTGTACCTGTTAACTGTTCACATTACGGGTCAGTTTTTTATTTTAATTTTTGTATTTACAAGTAAAATGCGGATATAATAAAGGATATGAATTTATACAAAGCATTTTATCGGAGGAACGAACAATGAAAGAAAAAAAAGAAAGCAGGATCTTTGGCGTTTTGCAGCGCATAGGAAGATCCTTTATGCTGCCGATTGCGCTTTTGCCAATAGCAGGACTTTTGCTTGGTATAGGCTCATCGCTTACAAATGCCACTACCATAGCAACGTATGGTCTTGAATCAATCCTTGGCGAAGGTACGATATTAAATGCAATAATGACAGTATTTGCAGATACGGGTAATATTATATTTAAAAACCTTCCTATTATATTTGCAATGGGTGTTGCACTTGGTATGGCAGAACGAGAGCAGGCTACTGCTGTATTATCTGCTGCAATCGCATTTTTTGTAATGCATAGTACAATATCTGCACTGCTTGGTATTTCCGGTCAGCTTACCGATGGTTCGCTGCATGAGGGCGCGATTGGAAATGTGGTAGGAATACAGTCTTTAGAAATGGGCGTTTTCGGAGGTATAATTGTTGGGTTGGGTGTGGCATGGCTTCATAACAGGTTTTATAATATTTCACTTCCGACTGTTATCTCCTTTTTCGGAGGGACAAGATTTGTGCCTATAGTTTCAGCGTTTGCATATATAATAGTTGGTGCACTGATGTTTTTTATATGGCCATATATTCAGGAAGGAATATATTCTTTGGGTGCGCTTGTTTTAAATTCGGGATATTTCGGAACCTTTATTTACGGAGTTATTGAGCGTGCGCTTATACCATTCGGGCTGCATCACGTATTCTATATACCGTTCTGGCAAACAGGTGTTGGCGGCTCGATGGTAATTGACGGACAAACTGTATATGGTGCGCAGAACATTTTCTTTGCTGAGCTTGCTTCACCTGCGACGCAGGAATTTTCATCAAGTGCGACAAGATTTATGAGCGGAAAATTCCCGCTTATGATTTTTGGACTGCCCGGAGCCGCACTTGCAATGTACAGCCTTGCAAAACCGTCAAAAAAGAAGGTTGCAGGAGGATTATTGCTGTCGGCTGCGCTTACTGCAATGATAACGGGTATAACAGAGCCGCTTGAATTTACTTTTTTATTTGTAGCGCCGCTTTTGTATGCAATTCATTGTGTTTTTGCTGGGTTGGCATATATGCTTATGCATATATTAAATGTTGGAGTAGGAATGACGTTCTCCGGCGGTATAATAGATATGGTGCTTTTTGGTGTTCTGCAAGGAAATGCAAAAACGCATTGGATTAATATTGTATGGGTGGGTCTAATTTATTTTGTAGTGTATTATGCAGTATTTAGCATTATAATTAAAAAATTTAATCTTATAACGCCTGGACGTGAGGATGATGAAGCAGAAACAAAACTTTATACTAGAAAAGATGTCAACGAATCGAAAGTAAATCAATCCGAACAGATACTTGCTGCACTTGGCGGAAAGGCGAACCTAAAAAATCTTGACTGCTGCGCAACCAGACTCAGAGTTACCGTTTATGACTCAGCGCTGGTATCAGAAGAAGGACTAAAAGCGACGGGAGCAGCAGGTGTAATTAAGAAAGGTGATGGCGTGCAGGT
>CALXUL010000184.1 GCA_944391635.1 uncultured Clostridia bacterium
CTCTTGGTGAAACTATTGCTAAAGTAACATACTCATCACAAGACGGTGAGAGGGTAATTGAATTCAAGTCGATAAATGATTTGACAGCGTCCTTTACCGTAAATGGTATTACCGAATTTACTGTAAAGAAATCAAGTGTGGCATCTATGATAGAAAAGGTTGCGGAGTTTGCAAATGCGCCTGTATAAATAACAAAGATGTAAGGAGAAGGAAAATGTCAAATATATGGCACGATATTAGCCCTAAACGAATATCGCCGGAAGATTTTGTTGCTGTTATAGAAATTCCTGCCGGCGGGAAGAACAAATACGAAATGGATAAGGAAACAGGTATGCTGCGGCTTGATAGAGTTTTGTATACATCAACGCACTATCCTGCAAATTATGGGTTTATTCCGCGGACATATGCATCGGATAATGACCCGCTTGATGTGCTGGTATTATGCCAGGAATCAATTGTGCCGATGACGCTTGTGCGCTGTTATCCAATTGGTGTTATAAAAATGATTGACAATGAGGAATCGGATGAAAAAATAATTGCGATTCCGTTTAATGACCCGTCAATGAACCAGTATACCGATATATCAGAGCTTCCGACTCATACTTTTGATGAAATAAAGCATTTCTTCAGAGTATATAAGTCACTTGAATATAAAGAAACATATGTAAGTGATGTGCTTGGGGCACAGGAAGCTATGACTATTATACGGGATTGCATAGCAAGTTATAAAGAAAACTTCTGTTAAAAAAGAACGGCACTCGGGAAAATATATCCGAGTGCCGTTTTATGATTTTATTTCTTTATTGTACAGCTTGATATAATACGAAGTTGTAATTATTGCCGGAAGGCTTTATTTTTCCTTCAAGACCTTTTGAATAGTATATGGTATTATCAGTAATTATGATAGCATCAATGCCATATTCCTCAGCAAGTCGAAATGCATTTTCAACGCCTGCCACATACATTGCAGTAGAAAGTATATCGCATAGTTCGCTTTTGGAGCCTACTGCGGTGGCAGAGATAATTCCATTTTCGGCAGGATACCCGGTTTTGGGGTCGATAATATGATGATACCACTTTCCGTCCAGCTCAAATCCGCGCTGGTATGCGCCGGAGGTGACAATAGAAATATTGGAGGCTTCAACAATTGCCGCACTGCTGTTTTCATCTGATTTGGGGTCGCGGATACCGATTTGCCAGGCTGATGAGTTGTTTTTTAAACCATAGGCGTAGATATTGCCGCCGAGGTTTATCAGTGCGCTTGTTTCACCGTTTGCGCGCATTTTCTGAACGATTCTATCAGTAACATACCCTTTTGCGATTGCGCCAAGAGTGATTGACGCACCCTCCTTTAAGATTTTGGCATAGTTGGAATCTATGTCTATATAGACATTTTCGGTTCCTTTAAGGCTTAACGCCGAGTCGATATTTAAAGGTAAAACAGAATTTTTTTCAGCCTCCTGCCATAAAAGGCATACCGGATTTAGCGTTATGTCAAAATAATCACTGAGAAGATTTGAATATGTGACCGCATCGCAAAGAAGTGAGACCGTATCCGGGGAAAGTTCAGCGTATAAATCAGAATTTAACCGGTATATTTCGCTTTGTGGATTGTATGCAGAAAATTTTAGCTCAGCATCGCGAAGCAGGTTTTCATATTCTTCGGTTTTGTCAGAAGAAGAGTAGGTTGTTATTGTACAAATAGTGTCAAAACATCCGTAAATGGTACGAGTGTGTTCTTTTGCGCCTAAATACCGTTTAGACAGTACCGCTGCTGCTACGGCAAGAACAAAAATCAAGGAAATAATTCGTTTTTTTATATAAATCACCGCCTGTAAAAATATGCACAAGAGCCGTTTCGGTAGAAACGGCTCTTAATTTTGTGTGTCATGTTTTAAAATAATACTTACTAATTAACTTTTACAGATTCAAATTCATCAATAACATCCTGTGATGGTTTTTCGGTTGCAAGACTGACGATAAATATAAATAACAAACTTACAATAAAACCTGGAACTATTTCATATAGGCTGAAAATTCTCGGAAGTGTTGTAATTCCGAATACTGAGGCAATATTAGCGGCATATGCCCAAACAAGAGAAACCGTACCGCCGGAGATAATACCGGCAACAGCGCCTTTTGCGTTGCAGCGCTTCCAGAACAGAGAACACAGAATAATAGGACCGAATGCCGCGCCGAATCCTGCCCAAGCGTGTGATACGATTTCAAATACCGAGCTTTCTGGATTAGAAGCAAAGAATCCTGCAACGATGGCAACAATGACAACTGTCAGTCTGCTTACCCATACAAGCTGTAAATCTGAAGCGTCTTTTTTTATGTAAACTCTGTAAATATCGCTTGATACGGACGATGCTGTAACAAGTAGCTGGGAGTCGGCAGTAGACATTATTGCTGCAAGAATAGCAGAAAGAAGTACAGCAGCAATAATAGGCGGGAAGATACGTGTTACAAGTGTTATAAATATAGTTTCCTCGCTGCCAGCAGAAAGAGCAGCATTTGCAGCATCAAGATAAGGCTTGCCGAAAATACCAATAATAACCGCACATGCAAGTGAGATTACAACCCAGACCATTGCAATCCGTCTGGCAGGTTTTATCTCATTAGCACTGCGGATAGCCATAAATCTTACAAGAATATGCGGCTGACCAAAGTAACCAAGCCCCCATGCAAGAGCGCCTATTATGCTAAGTGCGCCGAAATCTGATCCGAAAATATTAAATTTTTCTATATCTGAGAAATTAGCGCCTACATCAGGGTTATTTAACTCTGCAAACATAACGCCCCCGACAAACAAAACTGCGAGGAACATCATTATTCCCTGTACAAGGTCGGTCCAGCAAACGGCTTTAAATCCGCCGAGAAAAGTATAAAGAACGATTACCACAACGCTTATAATGAGCGCGGTGTTGTAAGATATACCGAATACGGATGTAAAGAGCTTTGCGCCCGAAACAAAAGCAGATGCGGTATAAATCAAAAAGAAAATAAGTATAAACAGCGATGGTACAATTCTTAGCAACATATTTTTTGTTTTAAATCTGTTTTGTAAGAATTCGGGTATCGTAAGGCTGTTTCCGGCAATTTCGGTATATTTGCGAAGCGGTTTTGCAATAATAAGCCAGTTAAGATATGTACCCAAGGCTAAGCCGATAGCGGTCCAGATTGCTTCAACGGCGCCGAGAGTAGAAGCATATGCAAGTCCCGGAAGCCCTAAGAGCAGCCATCCACTCATGTCAGAGGCTTGTGCGCTCATAGAGGTAACCCATACATTCATACCTCTGCCGCCGAGAATATAATCGGCATGAGAATTACTGCTTTTATAAAAAACAAATCCTATCCCCACCATTAGCAGTATGTATAGAAGGAAAACTATGGCTTGAGTTAAACCATTCATAAGTTTAAAACTTCCTTTCATAAGTAAATTAAAAATAAACGGTTTTATAATTTTACCATAAACTGAAAAAATTTGCAATAGAAAATTGTTATTTTTGCTGTGTGGGAGGATAAAAGGAATAAAAATAGCATAAAAAAGTTGCAAAAATATAATATATATGTTAGAATAACAAAAAAAAGAAAGGGACAGGGAAAATGAAAATAAAACCTGGATTTATGCTGAGGAATGTAGCAGGACGCGATATCGTAGTAGCGGTAGGAAGTGCGTCAATGGATTTTAACGGGATGATAAGTTTAAATGAAACTGCGGCATTTTTGTGGAAAAAGTTAGAGCAGGGAGCGGACTATGATGCTTTGCTTGCGGCAATGCTTGATGAATACGAAAC
>CALXUL010000185.1 GCA_944391635.1 uncultured Clostridia bacterium
GAATATGCAGGGCACGGTAATTGCTACGCGCGGCGGAGCCGTTCTTAGAAAGGAAGATATAGATGCTTTAAGAAAGAATGGCATTATTTTTAACCTTGAACCGAATGAGACGCTTATTATAGCAAGACTCAGTCCAAAAGATAACAGCAGACCGCTTGTTTTAGGCAGCAGTCTTGCCCAGATTTTGCAAAGATTTAATGACCGCAAACCTTTTTATAATAATTGTGATTTTAAGATATATGTTTCGGACGAAAAAACACCATATGAGCATGCACAGATGATTCTTGAAAAAATGAAGGAATCGGAGGAAAGTTTATGAGTATAAAATTTGGAGCGGCAGGTAACTGCGACAGCTTTTATAAAGCTGGTTATAAGGAATCGGCACAGATGCCCGGCTATCTTGCTAAAATGGGTCTTGATGCTTATGAATACCAGTGCGGCAACGGTGTCAGGACAGGCGCTGCAACGGCAGAAAAAATCCGTGATGAGGCGATAAAGAATAATATAACACTGTCGGTACATTCACCATATTACATCAATCTTGCAACGCCGGATAAGGAAAAGCAGGAGGGAAGTATCGGGTATATAATGCAAACGCTTGGATTGGCGAGGATTTTTAAAGCAGACAGGATAGTTGTCAATAGAGGCGCTATCGGGAAGCTTACAAGAGAACAGGCGCTTGAAAATGCGAAAAATACGCTTGTTATGGCAGCAGAACGAATGAAAAGCGAGGGGTACGCGGATATACATCTTTGTATAGAAACTATGGGCAAAATAAATCAGCTCGGGGATCTTGATGAAGTAATGGAACTTTGCAGGGTTGATGACAGTTTCCTGCCGTGTATTGATTTTGGACATTTGAATGCGCGGAGCTTGGGAGCTATAAAAGAGCAAAAGGATTATGAAAATATACTTGATACTATGCAAAACAGGCTTGGAACAGACCGCGCAAAGATATTCCACAGCCATTTTTCAAAAATAGAGTATACAAAGGGCGGGGAGAAAAAACATCTTACATTTGAAGATGAAGAATACGGACCGTTTTTTGAGCCGCTTGCCGAGCTTATTTATAAAAAGGGGCTTGAGCCTACGTTTATATGTGAATCAGCAGGAACACAGGCAGAGGATGCGTTATATATGAAAAACGCATATTTATCAAATATAAAGTGACGGGAAGGGTTAGAAATGGTATTTGAAAATGAGAATTTTATACCGGTGCTGTTTGGAAATGACATAAATGTTTATAGCGTTGCGCGCGCTTTTTATGAAGAATACGGAATACAGTCAAGAGGCTTTGGTAAGGCATTGCAGGGTCCTTGCTACCGGTCTAAAATGATAAAATTTACAAAGGTTGATAATCTTGATACGAAAGAAGTTATTACGGTTGTTTTAAATGAGTTTGCCAATGCAAACAAAAATAAAACAATACTTGCGATCGGCTGCGGCGACAGCTATGTAAAAGCTCTTGCAACTGCAAGAGATAACCTGCTGGATAATGTAATTGTTCCGTATGCAGATTATGATTTTCTAAATTCGCTTATGGATAAAGAGCAGTTTTATAAACTTTGCGAAAAACATGGTATAGATTATCCGGGGACACATATTGTAACCGCGGAGGACTATGATAAAAATAAGCCGTCCTTTGAAGCGCCGTATATATTAAAGCCTGCTGATCAGGTGATGTATTATGCCCATAAGTTCCCGGGACAGAAAAAAGTGTTTTTATTAGAAAGCAGAGAAGAACTTGAAAAAACACTGGAAAAGGTATATAAAGCAGGCTATATGGCTAATATGATAGTGCAGGAATTTATACCGGGCGATGATACGAATATGCGGGTTCTTACCAGTTATTCTGACCGAAATGCATCGGTGAGAATGATGTGTTTGGGGCATGTTCTCCTGGAGGAGCATACTCCTTATGGAATAGGCAATCATGCGGTAATTATAACAGAAGATAACCCAGAATTGTATGATAAGTTTAAAAATCTTCTTGAAAGTATTAATTTTACAGGGTTTTCAAATTTTGATATAAAATATGATGCAAGGGACGGGAAATATAAAGCGTTTGAGATTAATACGCGTCAGGGACGTTCAAACTATTATGTTACCGGTGCCGGGCTGAATGTGGCAAGGCTGTTTGTTGAGGATTTTGTAAAAAGACGCAGCATACCGGTACAGATGTGTAAAAATGAAAATTTGTGGATGGTTGTGCCAAAGGGTGTTGCGTATAAATATGCGCCGGCGTATAAGGCGAAAATGAAAGAGCTGATTGCGCAGAAGAAGTATGTAAATCCGCTATGGTTTTCAAAAGATAATGATATTATCAGGATAATGCGGCTTATTAAATCGCAGGCTGGACATTATAGAAAATATAAGATATATCTTGGCTCAAAGAAGGGATGATTTGATGGGAGTGCTGGGAATCCTTGGGGGAATGGGCCCTGCTGCAACCGAATTGTTGTACAGGAGAATAATTGATAAAACAAATGCACAGTGTGACCAGGACCATCTTGACATGATAATATTAAACCACGCCTCAATCCCGGACAGGACCAAGGCAATAAAAAACGGCAGGACAAAAGAACTTACAAAAATACTTTGCAGTGATGCAAAAAAGCTTTGCGATATGGGTGCTGATTTTATAGCTATTCCTTGTAATACATCTCACTATTTTTATGATGAAATACAAAAAGCATCGTCTGTTCCGGTAATTAATATGGTAAGGGAAACAATAGCCGAACTTAAAAAGAATAAAAAACAGCGTATTTGTGTTTTGGCAACAGACGGAACGATTATGGCAGGGGTGTATGAAAAGGAATGTAAAAGAGCAGGGATAGAATATGTTGCTCCGGATGCTGTCGGACAGAGAATAGTCATGAGTATTATTTATGACCAGATAAAAAAAGGTTTTCCGGGTAATATGGAGGAGTTCCAATACATACATCATTATATAAAGAACAAAGGCTGCGATGGTGCAGTTTTGGCTTGTACCGAGCTGTCGGTGTTTGGTGCGGAATCGAATTTGAGCAGTTTTTATACTGATGCTTTGGACGTTTTGTGTGAAAAATCTATTATTATGTGTGGAAAAAGCGTAAAAGAAATAGTGTAGGAGAGGTTTTTTAATATGAAGTACAGGCTAAGTGATTATGTATCATTGCTAAATAAACATGGACTTGTCCAGAAAACAAGCATTTCTGCCGACCCTGAAATTGATTATGTATCATACAATTCTCAGGACATAAATGGAAAAACTCTTTTTATATGCAAGGGTGCGCATTTTAAAAGTGAGTATTTAAAAGGTGCGGTTGAAAGTGGCGCTGTATGTTATGTCGCAGATAAAGAACTTGATGCAGACTGTGATTTTATAATAACAAATGACATAAGAGCCTGTATATCTTTGCTGGCTGATATGTTTTATGAGCATGCATGGAAAAAAATCGGGCTTATAGGAATAACAGGAACTAAAGGCAAGTCCACAACAACATATTTTATGCGTTATATTTTGGACGAATATTTAAGGGCACAAGGGCTTATGCCGTCAGGTGTAATTTCGTCAATTGATACTTATGACGGCGTTGAAAATT
>CALXUL010000186.1 GCA_944391635.1 uncultured Clostridia bacterium
ACGGCGCTATGGTGGTTGATGTGGCAAAGGATGACGACAAAGCGCCTATGCCGCCGGTTATAGTGAAAAAATCGGATAATTCCAGTATTTATGCAACAACCGACCTTGCGACTATTATTCAAAGACAAAAAGACTATCAGCCGGATAAAATATGGTATGTGGTGGATAAGCGTCAAAGTCTGCATTTTGAACAGGTATTCAGATGCGCACGTCTTGCAGGGCTTGTGCCGGATGCTACAGAACTTGAGTTTCTGGGATTCGGGACTATGAACGGTTCGGACGGAAAACCTTATAAAACACGTGATGGCGGAGTTATGAGATTATCCGACCTTTTGAAAACGGTAGTATCTGCCGCAGAGGAAAAACTCTCAAAGAGTGAATTTGTTATGGATTCCGATAGGGAGGATACAGCAAATAAAGTCGGTATGGCAGGCGTCAAATTTGGAGATTTGATAAATCATCGGTCTAAAGATTATATTTTTGATTTGGATAAATTTTTATCGTTTGAAGGGAAGACTGGAACATATATTCTCTATACTGTTACAAGGATAAATTCAATTCTTAAGAAAACAGGGGAAGCGAAGCCTGATTTTGCAATAGCTGATGATGCGGCAAGAGAACTTGCGCTTTCACTTATTTTAAGCGGTGAAGCGTTTGCGGCTGCGCACAGCGAAAAAGCGCCTAACTATATTTGTGAAAGTGTATACCGGATTGCAACAGCTTTTTCAAGGTTTTATCATGATAACCATATTTTAAACGAGCAGGATGAGCAAAAGAAAAAAGCATGGATTTCGCTTATTATGCTGACAAAGAAAATCATAGTAAAGCATCTTGATGTTCTGGGGATAGAAACGGTTGACGCAATGTAAAAATAAAGAGCTTACCGCAAAATGTGCGGTAAGCTCTGTTTTATTCTTCCGGTATATCAGGTGCTTCGCTGTCGGATTCATCTTCCGTATCCTCTGCCAAAGCCTCCTTTTCACGTTCAAAGCTTACGCCTTCAACGTGGATACTCACCTTTTCAACCGTCATTCCGGTCATGCTCTCAACGCTGTTTTTAACATTCTCCTGAATATCCCAAGCAATATCAGGGATACATACCCCATAATCTACTATAATATACAGGTCAATAACAGCCTTGTTTTCAACAACTTCAACTTTTACGCCTTTGCCTTTATTTTTTTTGCCGCCGAGTATTTCAGCAATTCCGCCTACTACCGAGCCGCTCATTCCGGCAACGCCTTTTATCTCAGCCGTAGCGATTCCTGCAACAGTAGAAATTACTTCAACCGAAATTTTGACGTTTCCTATTTTATCCTCATTTTCACTTTCTGTGGTTATAATGGTCTGTTCTTCGTCCATTCCTATCTCCTCCTATCGTAAAATTCCGGCGTTGGACAGTTCCGCAGTACCGGAACTGATATTTCTTATATAGTATTATACCAATATTAGATAGAAAATTCAATCTTTTTTTAAAATATAGATTATTTAACCGGAATAATTTTTATGTTAGAGGGTGAGATTTGAGTTTGGGCTGCTACTATTTCGGAAATTACGGCAGCGTCTGCATCGCCGAACCCGTCCTTTTTAACCACAACTTCTGCCTTATCGCCGTCTATATAAACAGCGGTATTCTCATAACCTTTTGCGCGTATGACATTTTCAACCGCGCCCTCTTTTTCAACTGTTGACGCCATCTGGAGTATATCATCCTGCGCCTGTTTTCGGGTTGCTTCGTCAAAGCTTTCATTAGAGGCGGTCTGGTTTAATATGTCAAGAGCCTTTTCGCGTGAGGTTTCGCGGTTTATGCGTGCCTGTTCAAAATAATCGCTGCCGGCTGATGACTCAGATGCGGTTTCTTCCGCTTCTTCATTGCTGTTTACAAGCTGTGCTTCACCGAGTTTTTTGCCGGTTTCGATATACTCGCCTCCGTCGGTGACATGCAGAGTGTCCTGATACGACCAGTTAAGGTATCCCGCAACACCGATTAGCACTACCAGAGCCGCTGCTACTACTTCTTTACGTTTTAAAACCATCATTTTTCCCATTCCTTTCGGTATTTTTTGTGTCAGCTGCCATACAGGACGGATACCTTGTAATCCGGTATATCGAGGGCAGTTGTCACAGCCTCAATTATCGCCTGGCGCACATTTTCGGTGTCTGCGCCGCTTGATACTACGACAACCCCTTTTACGCGCGGATAGCTTATGCCGGAACTGACCGCTTCGCCGCCCGAAACAACCGCTTTTCTGTCTGTTTCATCGCCGCGCGTTGACGTGTCATATACTATCATACTTGTTCCGCTGCCGTAATAGGTGACCATAACCTTTACTTTTCCAGCACCGTGTATTTTAGATACTAACTGCGTCAATTCCTCCTGCTCGTTTAGCATGCCGGTTTTTTCCTCCGGTTTGCTGCGGCTGCCTGAAAACAGCATCAACACTATTCCAATTAATAATATGATAAATAAAACGGGGTTATTCTTCTTTTTTAACAGCCCCTGTAAAAAATCAAAATTCATAGGACAAAAACCCTTCCTTTTAACCGGTTTCAAAGATAATCTCGCCGCAGCCGTATACTTCCATAAGCCTTGATTCGATAGCGGGATTATAGGCGCAGGATAATTCTATACGGCGGATACCATTAAATTCATTGCCGTCAAAATCGGCGTACACTTTTGCTGAAATATCAGCGGAAAACTCGTCCATAACCCGGTTTTCAATGTCAACCGCGGCATTTTGGCAGAATTTGTCTGATATTTCACTGTTAATATCAAACTCGGTATATTGTGCATCATCAAATGAGAGCTGCGAAATATCAATTCCGCGAAAATTAAGAACAGGGGAAATAAGTACGCTCATAAGAATTGCACCGGTCAGTATGCCAATATATTTTTGCCAGCCGCGGGGAATGAGAATGTCGCAGAATGCCGCTATCACCGCTGCGGCGCATACTGCAATTATGTATTCTTTCATGTTCTTATCTACCCCCCAAACCCTGTCGCGCCGAGCATTATTCCGATTGAAATAAGAAACAGCATGACAGCAGTGAGCATTACGGCAAATACACTGCCCACCGACTCTGCGGCATCAGACAGCAGAGCTGACATACGGCTGTCACATAGCGGTTCGGAGAGTGCTGCACAAAGCCGAAGCATAAATAAAATTACAAACACTTTTATAATCGGCATGGCGGCAATTATTACTACCGTAATCATCCCGGCACTGCCGACCGCGTTTTTTAAAATGCGCGTCCCGCCTACAACCGTTTCCATTGTATCGGACAAAAGCCCGCCTACAACCGGTACAAGAGAGCCGATAGCAAACCTTGCTGTTTTTGCGCCGAGAGCGTCAAGAAGCGGCGCATTAAATCCATAAAGCGCGCAGAGGCTTGCAAATACAGTCAAAAGCGCCGTTAAAATCCAGCGTGATACCGAACGTATCAGCCGGTTAAAACTGCCAAGCTGGACTTTGCCGGAAATGCCTCCGACAACACCGAGTACCGCACTCATATAGAGCATTGGGGTTATGACCTTGTCCACGGCTAAGGTAAAGACATAGACGGCAGCAGAAAGTATCGGCGAAAATGCCGCCGCGGATGTTATTGCTCCGCTTGCTGCCATCAGCCCCATAAGGATGGGAGATAGCTTGGTTATAAAATCGCAGATGGAGTGTATTATTTCACTGCCGTAGCCTACCGTTTCACCGATTAGCCGTATTACCGCTGCGGACATAAGGACATAGGAGGTAAAATATGCCGCCTGGCTTACGCCGCTTTGCTCCATTAGCTTTAAAAGCCCGGCTGCGGCGGCAATGGTCATAATCTGTATCAAGAGGGATTTTGACCGTGAAATCTCGCCGAATACGGCGTCCTGGAGTGCCGATAATATTTTTGCGGGTGTAAATGGATTTTCACCTGCTGCGAGTTTTGATGCATAGCTGTTAAAATCCGGATATCCGCTTATCTCCCAGTCTAATTCTGCATATACTTTCGGCGCGGCGAGGATAAAGATTGCCGTAAGAATAATAATTATTTTTTTCATATCATATCAAGCGCCCCGATAATCACATTCATAAGCTCTGTAACAACCGGCAAAGTGAGGGTCAGAACAAAAACTCTGCCTGCAATTTCCACTTTTGCGGCAATTGCATTTTCGCCGGCGTCACGGCACAGCCCTGATATTATTTCGGAAAAATACGCTACTCCTATTACTTTGATTATACTTTTATAGAATACCGGGTCAAGCCCGCCTGAGCTTAATAGCCGGCTGAAACCGGAAAACAAATCTTCAAATGCGCCCAGCATATATGACGCGATAACAAGTGTACAGGCTAATGCGGTAAGTGCGGCGGCAGTCGGATTTTTGTTTCGCATCAATACTGCAAAGAGCATACCTGTAAGCGCGACTGCACCTATTTTTATTATTTCCATAAGCTTTAAAACCCGAATATCCGGCGAATAGACTCGAACAGGTCGCCTATCTCTTCGGTAACGATAAATAAAACGACCACCAGCCCTGCGATAGTAAGCATAAGAGCCTGTTCATCTCTGCCTGAGCGGGATAGGAGCTGACCGAGTACAGCAACTATTATCCCGACTCCGGCTATACGGAAAATTAAATCAACGTCCATTCTGATACCCCTACAATAATAAGATTACCGCAAGAATGCCGCAAAGTATACCGCCGCTCCTTGACAGCTTTGCGCCTCTTTGGTAATCATCCTTTGCTTCGGCAAGAGAAAGCTCAAGCAGGCGCTCGCAGGTGCGCAGGCTTTTCTGCTGTTCCTCACCGGAAAAATCTGCAGCGTTTCCGAGTGTTAATGCCGCACTGACATCACGCGGGGAAAGACACATGTCCGCCGAATATTCATTTATGCTCTTTTCCCAGGCGCCTCGTACCCCTTCGGTTTTTATTAAAGATGCCGCTTTAAAAAATATTGGCAGATTAAATTCGCGTGAAATTTCACAGAATATACGTTCTATCCGTTTTTTTGTAAAGCTTGTTTCAGCACAGATACGCCTCAGGCTGAGTAAAAGTGTGGATAGGCTGTCACAGCGTTTTTTCATTTTATAAGATTTAATAAGCCCGAAACTGGTGCAGGCTGTGAAAATAATTATTGCGCCGAGGAATTTAAACATAATATACCTCCCGGACTTCGCCTATACCGCCAAGGGTTATTACACAATCAAATTTTCCGGCAATTGCCGACATTTCAGGTCGGTCAAAAAACTCTTTACGTGAGCCAGCGTGCGCGGTTGCAATTAGTGAAACTCCGCAACCGAATATTCTTTCTGCCGCACGGGCGTCTTGTGGGGCGCCAAGTTCGTCGCACACAATTGCATCAGGAGACATACATCTAAGCAGCATCATCATTCCTGATGATTTAGGCGCGCCGGATACAACATCGGCATTTCCTATATCCATTTCAGGTTCTCCGTCGTATACCGCAGCAATTTCTTTGCGTGTATCGCACACGCCGACACGAATCCCCTGCTGCGATGAGGTTCGTACAATATCACGCAATAAGCTTGTCTTGCCGCACATCGGAGGCGAAACAATAATAGTATTCATAAGTCGCTTTTCGCGTATAATTTTAGGCATTATTGGGTCAGCTATACCGATATGTTCGTGTGCTATTCGGTAGTTTAAGCTGGTTATGTCGGATAAAGACCGGATTTTGCCGCTGTTTATGCCGCCTGCAATCCCTATTCTGTGTCCTCCTCGGATTGTAACATATCCTTCTGACAGCTCGTCCTGGTGCGCGTAAAGTGAAAATTCAAAAACCATTTCACAGGCACGTGTCATTTCCTGGGAAGAAACTATGTATGCGCGGCGCAGGTCTTTGGTTCGTCCTCCTTCAGAATCCAGATAATAACATCCGTCGGTATAATAGAGCATAACCGGCCGGGCACGGCGGAGCCTGATTTCACAAAGCCCGTCCTGCCCTGCCTTTGCCGCAGCAACACTAAGCGCCGGCGGAAGATATGAAAGATATTGCAAAACAGATGTCTGACAGTTGGTTAAAACGTACATTATTGATTCATTCCTTTCGTATGTTAGGTTGTTCATTTTTACTTTTGTACAGCCTTTGCTCTATACTATTCGATTTGGCATGTAAATATTCATATATTTTGTTTAGTTATTTCAACGCCGGTATAATAATGCTTTAAAATACTTATGTAATCAGCACCGTTTTTTGCCATTGCGTTTGCTCCGTACTGGCTCATACCTACGCCATGACCATATCCGGTAACGAGAAAACGTATCTGGGAGTCATCTTTTTCAATCTGGACGTTGGTGGATTTTAAATCATATAGAGTGCGGAAAAGAGTTCCCTTAACCGGCACATTGCCTATGGTTATGCTGATTATTCCACCGGCATCAGAACGGGTTATTGTGCCGATGTCGCCATAAGAAAAATCGACGCCTTCTATATTTTCCGATGCAATTTTTCTAAACTCCTCAATAGAAATAGTTTTTTCGGATTTAAAGTTTGGAGCGTCTTCTTCTCCGGGACTGTCTACGCTTACAAGATACGGCTTGTCACCGCCCCATACATCGCGGGAATTTTCTGTTTTACCGGATGAAGTGGAATGGAATACCGCGGAAATTATTTCTCCGTTATATGTAATTACTTCTTCGGCTGTTTCGCTTACGGCGCGGCTGATTTTATCCCAGTTTTTTTCTGCATCTGTACCCCAGCTTTCAAAACGTTTTTCCTGTGAAATCCAAGCTTTGCAGTGTGATGGGTCGGTGCATATATCAGCGCCTTTGTGCTCGGGCGGCGCACCGTTTTTAGCATAGGAAAAGCTTCTTGCAGCAAGATAGCTTCTTGCCGCTACTGCCTGGGCTTTGAGGGCTTCCATTTCAAAGGACGCCGGCATCTCTGCTGCCACTACCTCGCGCAGGTATTGTCCCTTTGTCATTTCTTCGACCCTGTCCTCTGAGGCAATATATACTTTTATCATAGCGCTGTCTTCTGGCGCAGGTTTTTTATATATGCCCACATTCAGAATAAACAGTGCAGGAATACCAATCATCATAATTAAAAGTATCAAAATAAAAAAAACTATCCGTCGCATTTTATCACCCATAAGATTTATATTATAGAAAAATTTGAAAAATTCACATTTTAAAAAGAAAGGGTATGTATACTTTATGACAGAAGAGGTAAAAATATTGTCGTAACGTCAATGCCGTTATACGGCGGAAAGGTAGGTTTTGTAGTAATGGAACACAAAAAAACAAAAAAACATGACGGAGGCGGCTTATACATAGCCATCTGCTGCTGTATATTAGTTATAGCGCTGATAGGCTATGCGAATAACCTTGCACAAAAGAATGCTGAAGAAGAAAAATTGCTTACCGAACAGGCAGGAGAAAATATAATTGCCCCTGAGGCAAAAACACCGCAGCCGGTTAATTCTTTGGAGCCGGAGGTGACAGTAAAACCTGAGCCTACGGCAGCTCCGACTAAAACACCGGTAACGCCAGCTCCGGAAGAAGCGGAGGTCTCAAAGGCACAGGAGGTTCAGGAGGAACCGTTGTTTGGAGTGCCGGTAGGCGGCATGGTAGCGGCAGAATTTTCCAAAGACACACCGGTGTTTCATCAGTCGATTGGCGAATATAAGACTCATAATGGTGGAGACTTTGCATCAGAAATAGGCGAAAGCGTTGCTGCAAGTGCTGATGGCGTGGTAGAAACGGTTTATATGGATACGTTAGGTTGCAGCGTGCGTATAGACCATGGCGACGGGCTTTTTACAGTTTATTCCAATCTTGATGATAAACCGACGGTAGCGCCAGGCGACAGTGTGAAAAAGGGCGATGTCATAGGACATGTGGGAAATACTGCGCTTGGTGATTTATGCCAGGATCCGCATCTGCATTTTGAGGTAATACTTGACGGTAAATATCAGGATCCTGCAGAATATTTGAAATAATCAATGCGGAAAAACTAAAGAATGCATAAACCCATCTGAGCTTACTGTCATAATATCGCCTGCTATGGGGCGGCCGTCAACACAAAGTACGTTTGCACGGATTTGAGAATCAGTAATGTCTATTGGATAATTTAGAACAATATAGGTATAACGAATTGCCTGTGAGCCGTAATAGGGGGTAAGGTCTAAGCCTGCCTCCTTTTGAAGGCGGTTATAATCATTGTAGATATTATCCGGAGTATCGGGAAGAGTAACCGGTACCTGCTCAATTGAGCGGGGACTGACTCTCCAGCCGAAACTTGATAAAAATTCGGTATTAATATTATCGGTATCGTCGGCAAAAACAATAAACATTGCCGTTATGATTGCCACTGATGCTACTGCGATGCAATATAGCCACATTCTTTTCATACCCTCACCTCAAAAGTTTGTAATATTATTTTATTTTTTTATTTTACAAATTATTCACTGTTTATATTTTATATTTTAAGGACAAACTAATATAGCCGGCAAAAACAAAAAATCGGAGGAGAAGAGATGGACTTTTTAGACAATTTAGCGCTGTCATTAGTCATAATAGGAGCTATCAACTGGGGAAGTATAGGCTTTTTCGGATTTGATTTAGTCAGTGCGTTGTTTGGAGGCTCCGGCTCTGTTCTGACAAGGATAATATTTGCGCTTGTCGGAATAGCAGGGCTTTGGGCGATTGGTCTTTTATTTAAAGACAAAAAGCCGAAAACAGCAGCCACCTAATGAATTCGCTGTTATCAAATATCTGCCGCAAGTACATTTGATGCTTGCGGCAGATATTTTTGTTACATAAAAAACAGCTGCAAATTTGCAGCTGTAAATATTTATTATTTCATACTTTAAATTATATTTGTCAAGATTAGCAGCAAAAGAAGGGTATTAATACCGTTAGGATTCTTGATGTGACAGCTTTGCCGTTTGGTCGGCTGTAATTAAAGCGTCTATCAGCTCATCAAGGCTGCCGTTTAATACCTGTTCAAGCTTATATAGCGTAAGGTTTATGCGATGGTCTGTAACGCGTCCTTGGGGGAAATTATACGTGCGTATTCTCTCGCTGCGGTCGCCTGAACCAATTTGAGATTTACGCTCATCTGCTATTTCCTTATGACGTTCTGCTTCCATAACGTCATAAATTCTTGAACGGAGTATTTTCATTGCCTTATCCTTATTTTTAAACTGTGATTTTTCATCCTGGCAGGATACGACAATACCGGTCGGTATATGCGTTATTCTGACGGCGGAATCGGTGGTATTAACACACTGCCCGCCTGGTCCGCCGGCACGGAACACGTCTATTCTCAAATCATTTTGATTTATTTCAACTTCAACTTCTTCAACTTCCGGAAGAACTGCAACTGTTACGGCAGATGTATGAATTCTGCCACCTGATTCGGTTTCGGGGACTCTTTGCACGCGGTGTACGCCGCTTTCAAATTTGAGCCGGGAATATGCGCCTTGCCCTTCTACTGAAAAACTCACTTCTTTAAATCCGCCTATATCTGTTGGACTGGAATTTAAAATATCAATTTTCCAGTGCCGTGTTTCTGCATACATAGAATACATGCGCATCAAATCAGCCGCAAAAAGCGCTGCCTCATCGCCGCCTGTGCCGCCGCGTATTTCGATAATTACGTTTTTGTCATCATTAGGGTCTTTTGGCAGAAGCAAAATTTTCAGCTCTTCACTGCAAGATGCAAGAGTTTTTTCCGCTTCGGCAATCTCACTCCTTATAAGATCTTCAAGCTCGCGTCCTTCTTCAGTCGAGAGCATCTCTTTATCATCAGCAATAGTCTGTTTTGCTTTTTTATATTCCTTGTATTTTTCGATAATCGGCGTAAGGTCGGCATTTTCTTTGCAATAATCACGAAAAGCTTTCTGGTCGGCAATAATAGCCGGGTCAGACAGTTTTTGGGTAACTGCCGCAAGCCGTTCCTCAAGCGCTTCAAGCTTGTCAAACATTTAAACACTCCTTAAAAAATATCACATAATCGTATTTATTATACAGTATTTTTTTGTTAAATTCAATCATTTTAAAAAATTTATATTGATTTTATAGCGCTGTTATAATATAATATATACTGAAGAATTATGTCAACAGCGTCTTTTGACGACAAGTGAAAGGAAGGAATTACATAATGGAAAAAAAGGAAATGCTATATGAGGGCAAAGCCAAGAAAGTATATAAAACTGACGACGAGAATCTTTATATCGTAGATTACAAAGACGATGCCACTGCTTTTAACGGGGTAAAAAAGGGTCAGATTGCAGGCAAAGGTGTTGTTAATAACAGGATGTCAAACTTCCTTATGCAGTTGATGGAGAAAAAGGGCGTTCCAACACATTTTGTAGAGGAATTATCTGACCGTGAAACACTGGTTAAGCGCGTTAAAATCGTGCCGCTTGAGGTAATAGTAAGAAATATTGCGGCAGGCAGCTTTTCAAAAAGATTGGGCGTGGAGGAAGGAAGCCCGCTTAAATGCACAATACTTGAATATTGCTACAAGGATGATGAACTGGGCGATCCGCTGATAAATGACTATCATGCTATGGCGCTTGGCATAGCTACAAGAGAAGAACTTGACAAGATTGCGGACATGACATTTAAAGTAAACGAGGTTTTGAAGGAATACTTCAAAGAAATAAATATCGAGCTTGTTGATTTTAAAATAGAGTTTGGTAAGACCCCTGACGGCGAGATTATCCTTGCTGATGAAATTTCGCCCGATACCTGCCGCCTGTGGGATGCTGACACGCATGAAAAACTTGATAAAGACAGATTCCGCCGTGATATGGGCGGTGTAGAGGAAGCCTATCAAGAGGTATTTAAGCGTCTGGGCATTAACTGATAAAGAAAGGGTAAAAAATGGCTACTAATACATATGAATCACCGCTTAATTCGCGGTATGCATCAAAAGAAATGCAGTATATTTTTTCTCCTGATAAAAAGTTTTCTACCTGGAGAAAACTTTGGATTGCGCTTGCGGAAAGCGAGAAGGAACTCGGACTTGATATTACGGACGAACAAATTTCCCAAATGCGCGAGCATATTTATGACATCAACTATGATGTTGCGAAAGAACGGGAAAAAAAGGTGCGCCATGATGTTATGAGCCATGTGTTTGCATATGGCGAGCAGTGCCCGCTTGCAAAGCCGATAATCCATCTTGGAGCGACAAGCTGTTATGTCGGAGATAATACTGATATAATCATTATGGATGAGGCTATGCGCCTAATTAAAAAGAAACTGATAAATTTAATTTTGGAACTTTCAAAATTTGCAAAAGAATATAAGGACTTGCCGACTCTTGCATTTACGCATTTCCAGCCCGCGCAGCCGACTACAGTCGGAAAACGTGCGACGCTCTGGATGCAGGATTTGATGCTGGATTTGGAAGAGGTTGACTTTGTTTTGTCACACACAAAACTGCTCGGCTGTAAGGGTACGACAGGAACTCAGGCAAGCTTTCTTGAGCTTTTTGACGGCGATCATGAAAAATGCAAGGAGCTTGACAAGAAGATTGCAGAAAAGATGGGATATGATAAATGTTTTGCTGTTAGCGGTCAGACATATCCAAGAAAGATTGATTCAAGAGTTTTAAATGTTTTGTCAGAGATTGCGCAGAGTGCATATAAGTTTTCAAATGATATCAGGCTATTGCAGCATTTGAAACAGATAGAAGAACCCTTTGAAAAATCACAGATTGGTTCGTCGGCAATGGCATATAAGCGTAATCCTATGCGCTCTGAGCGTATAGGCTCGCTTGCAAGATATATAATAACCGATGCATTGAATC
>CALXUL010000187.1 GCA_944391635.1 uncultured Clostridia bacterium
TTATCATCATTGTACTCAGCAACTACCTTTGCAGAAGAGAAGAGATAGTTTTCAGCGTCAGTTTTACCAGCTGCTACTGAAGTCTTTCTGTTTTCTGCAGTTTCGTTAGATTTTACAAGCTGTTCTGTGTCAGGATCCCAGTCATTTGCACCGGTAAGGCTCATTTCAACCTTGCCAGCTTCAAGTGTATCATCTGACTTAGAAGTCTTGTCGATTGTTACGTTCAATACATATGCATCAAATTTATCTGACAATACGGTTCTGAAATCTCTGTCATTTTTACCGTCCATCTTAGCCATCTCTGTTCCTGTTGAAGAAGTAGAGAAGGTTGTGATGTCGAGCATCGGAGCCTGTACTGTATTCCAGATAAGCTGAGCAACCTGTGCTCTTGTCATAGCGTCATTCACGCCAGCAGATACGCCGGAGAGAATACCAGCTGTTGAAGCTGCTGTAAGATAACCGTTCGGATATCCGCCTCTTGCTTCAGCAAAATCGCCATAACCAAGAATTCTTGTAAGCATTGTAAGCATCTGTGCATAAGTTACGTTTTCGCTAGGAGCAAACTCTGTTGCGCTCATACCCGAGATAAAGCCCTGAGCAACACCTACGTTTACATAACCTGCAGCCCATGCTGCATTTGCGTTTACGTCCGCAAACTGTGTTGTTGAACCTGAGTTCTGTGCATCTGCGGACAGGTTCAGAGCAGCTACTACCATTGTAGCAACTTCTGCTCTTGTAATGTTATTGTTCGGCAAGAAAGTGCCGTCTTCATAACCTGCAATAGCGCCCAATGCTGCAAGTGCATTAACCGCTTCTGCATAGCTTGCTGTGTCTGCGACATCTGCAAAAGTAGCTGCGCTTACGTTGATTGCAACGAAGCTACTCAAAGCAAGAGTCAGAGCAAGAACAGCGGAAATTACTTTTTTGAGATTCTTTTTCATTCTCTCAAATCCTCCCTTATTTTTTTGTGCGAAAGGGTAACGTCTGTTTCCAGTGCGCACCCTTTCTTTAAACACACCGGAATTTGTTGCATCAAAGCGCTCGGGAGCTTTGACTCTGCACAAATTATATCATCAAATTACGAAAAGTGTCAATGCTATACACTAAGATGTAATACAACTGTAAAAAATCCAGCCGAACGCTGTAATTCTTGTAACAGTGCCGTAATTCTCTTAGTTTCCTACCCGCCTGCCATTTTTCATTTTGACAATATACGTGCATTTTACAACATCATTATTATTTTACTCGCACAACCCCTCCGTGTCAAGTTTTTTTTGACAAAAAAGTATTTTTTTTACTTTTTACGGATTTGGCCGCCCGGCTTTTTCAGCCTTATTGCCGAGTTACGTATGTTTAGACGTTCTTTTTTTTATTTTTGTTCCGACTTTAGCTGATTTTATTTTATTCCCAGTTCATTTTTCGCTATTCTGTCCGCCATATCATTATATAAATCTCCCGAATGTCCCTTTTCTTTTGTGAATTTGACATAAACTTGCTCGGATATCTTCCTATATAATTGTGCGTATCTCTGCGTTGCTTCTAAATTTGCTTTCCATTCCCCAAGCGCCCAGCTCGCTATTCCCTGATAATCATAAAATATCTCTATCGAACCTATACCCATCTGCTGCGCGTACTTTAGTGCAAATTCTGCACCGGCAATCTCGCCTGCAACATTGCGCATCTTCGCAGCATCTTCGTCATTATACCTGTGCGAGAATCCGTACATTGCCCCGTTTATTATCAAAACTGCCCCAAATGAATACTCGCCTGTTTTTACATTATAACTCCCGTCTACATACACCACCGCTTCACATTCGCTCTCTGCCGGCTCCGGCGCGGGCAGTGGCTTGCGGCTATTTGGCTCCGGCATATCCTGCTTTAATTTTTCCTGTTCCGGCTCCTCGCCCATTATATACGCCTTCGCATCCTTCTTCAGCTTAAAGGATTTATACTCTGCTCCGCTATACCCCTCTACCTGCCCCCGGCATTCCTCCCAGTTATCATATATCCCCGGCACTCGCCCCGTTTTTACTGCATAATATTTTCCCATTTTTATACACCTCTCATCTATTATATATTTTATCTGTTTATTTTTCAAGATTTTTGATTTTTGTATATTGATAATTTTGGCAAATAAAAGTATAATATTGTTATAGCTATCCGGCAAAATATTTTATCACCTTTTGAACTTAGCTTATATTCTGAATTAATATTATTCTTTGGAGGTTAGCATATGAAAAAATACTCGATAGGCGTTGATTTCGGGTCATTATCGGGCCGCGCGGTGTTGGTCGATATAGACTCCGGAAACGAGGTGGCGTCCTCTGTTTTTGAATATCCTCACGCCGTGATGTCGGAATATATACCCGGCTCTGATGAAAAACTCCCGCCCGACTGGGCTTTGCAGCATCCGCAGGATTATCTCGACGTTCTGCACTTTACTATCCCGGCTGTAATTAAAGAATCGGGGGTCAGCCCCGAGGATATAATCGGCGTCGGCATTGATTTTACCGCCTGCACCGTACTTCCCGTAACTTCCGACGGCACTCCGCTTTGTTTTCTCGATGAATTTAAAAATAACCCCCACGCATATGTTAAGCTCTGGAAACATCATGCCGCTCAGGATGAGGCTAACCGCTTAAATCAAATCGCCGGAGAACGCGGTGAAGATTTCCTTTTACGCTACGGCGGTAAAATCTCTTCCGAATGGTTAGTGCCGAAAATATGGCAAATATTAAATGAAGCGCCGGAAATATACGAGGCTATGGACCGGTTTATAGAAGCTGCCGACTGGGTTATATGGCAGCTTTGCGGCAAAGAAACCCGAAACGCCTGCACTGCCGGCTACAAGGCGCTCTGGCACAAGCAAAAAGGGTATCCGTCAAAGGACTTTTTCCGCGCGCTCGACCCGCGGCTTGAAAATCTCGTTGAAGATAAGCTGTCCACAGACATATCCGGGCTCGGCGAAAAGGCTGGCGTTATAACACCAAAAGCAGCCGAACTTACCGGACTTTTAGAGGGTACGGCGGTAGCTGTCGGCAATGTTGACGCACACGTTGCTCTTCCTGCTGTAGGTATTACCGAACCCGGCAAAATGCTTATGATTATCGGCACATCCACCTGTGATATTCTTCTCGGCGACAAGGAATGCATTGTCCCCGGCATGTGCGGCGTAGTTGAGGACGGCGTTATCTCGGGATATATGGGCTATGAGGCAGGACAATCCTGCGTGGGTGACCATTTTGACTGGTTCTGCAAAACCTGCGTCCCCGAATCATATTTGGCAGATGCAAAAGCACAGGGCAAAAATATACATAAGTATCTGCGCGAAAAGGCTATGCTTCTTTCACCCGGAGAAAGCGGACTTCTGGCTCTTGACTGGTGGAACGGCAACCGCTCTGTACTGGTCGATGTGGATTTAACCGGAATGATTCTTGGTATGACGCTCCTTACAAAGCCGGAAGAAATTTACCGCGCGCTGATTGAAGCTACCGCATACGGCACGCGTATGATAATTGAAACTTTCCGCGAAAACGGCGTACCCATCAACGAATTATACGCAGCCGGCGGCATCGCTCAAAAAGATGAACTTATGATGCAGATTTACTCAGATGTTACCAATATGCCTATACGCATTTCCGCTTCAGCACAAACTCCGGCGCTTGGTTCGGCAATGTTCGGTGCGGTTGCCGCAGGCTCTGATGCCGGCGGATTTGACTCTATCACCGATGCCGCAAAGGTTATGGGACGCGTTATGGACAAAGTTTACCGTCCGATTGCAGAAAATGTAAATATATATGATAAACTCTATGCTGAATATAAGATTCTTCACGATTATTTTGGCAGAGGCAGCAATGATGTTATGAAACGTCTTAAAAATATTAAAAGCTCGGTAAAATAACCGCATTTGGAAAGGATGGATTAATCATGTTAGAAGAACTAAAATACAAGGTATGGGAAGCAAACCGCCAATTGCCCGAATATGGGCTTGTCACCTTTACATGGGGCAATGTTTCGGGCATAGACCGCGAACAGGGTATGTTTGTAATTAAGCCGTCAGGAGTATCATATGACGAACTTCGCCCCGACCAGATGGTTATCGTCGACCTTGACGGCAATGTAATTGAAGGAGATTTGAACCCCTCATCTGATACGCCAACACATCTTGAGCTTTATAAGGCATTCCCGAAATGCGGCGCTATTGTCCATACACATTCGGAATGGGCAACCTCTTTTGCTCAGGCAAGAAAGCCCATTCCGAACGGAGGTATGGGCAACCTCTTTTGCTCAGGCAAGAAAGCCCATACCTCCGTTCGGTACAACGCACGCCGACTATTTTTACGGCGAAATACCAGCCACACGCCTTATGACACGTGAGGAAATAGAAAACGACTACGAAAAGAACACCGGGCTTGTAATCGCAGAAACCTTCAAAAACCGTGACCCGGAAGCAATTCCTGCCGTACTTGTATCAAACCACGGTCCGTTTGCCTGGGGCACAAACCCCTATGATGCGGTTCATAACGCGGTAGTTCTTGAAGAGGTTGCAAAAATGGCGCTTCGGTCAATGACCCTTACACCGGGTCTTGCGCCGATATCACAGGCAATCCTTGACAAACACTATAACAGAAAGCACGGCAAGGACGCTTATTACGGTCAAAAATAACATAAAAAAATCAGCGCGCCTTTGTACTTTCATATATGATAAGCCAAATGCACGCCTTTTACCGCCTGATGTATATATCTTGCATCGGGCGGTTTTTTAATTCTGTTTATAACCTTTCATATGCCCTATTATCAGCACATATTCCCGTTTATATATCCCTGCATATGACCCGGCACGTTTTATGTCCCTTTATTGTGGTTTAAAATGCATTTTTTATATAATTTATACTTTCTACTATATATCCCTGTTTCGTTTGCCGATAATAGACTTCAGCTACATCAAACCGCATTGCTATATCCTCTGTGCCGCAGTAATACAGCGCTGTTTTAATTATGCGTCCCTGCTTTTTAAAATCCACAAATTCCCCGGCGGTGCCGTAGTCTTTGCCCTTCCTTGTTTTAACCTCGGTAAATACCGTATATTCTCCATCCCTGGCAATTATATCTATCTCGCCCACGCGGCAGTAAAAGTTTCTTTTTATTATCACCATTCCCTCTGACACCATATACTCCGCCGCTGCCTGCTCTCCGAACCTGCCCACACTCAGTTTTTCCGTCATTCTAATTATCTCCCGTAATCTTTTTTAAAAAACTCTTTCTGTGAATGGGGAGCGCGCCGTATTTTAAAATCGCATCAATATGCTCACGGGTCCCGTAACCTTTATGTTTATCAAATCCATACTCGGGATATTTTTCAGCCAATGCGCATATGTATCTGTCTCTTGACACTTTCGCCAAAATCGACGCGGCGGCTATTGATGCACTTTTTGCGTCCCCTTTTACCATTGTTTCATAAGGCACTTCAAGCCCTTTTATCGAATTGCCGTCCACTATACAATAACCCGGCTTTACACCAAGCCCCGACACCGCACGGCACATCGCAAGATGTGTGGCGTTTAATATATTAATCTCATCTATTTCCCGCTCATCTGAATATGCTACCGACCAGGCAATTGCTTTTTCACAGATAATATCATATAATTCGGCACGCTTTTTTTCACTCAGTTTTTTTGAATCATTAAGCCCGGAAATATATGTCCCCACAGGCAGTATAACCGCTGCCGCGTACACTGCCCCCGCAAGCGGACCTCTGCCTGCCTCATCTATTCCGGCAATATTTATATATCCTTTATCTTCAAGCTCTCGTTCGCGGCTATACATTTCATAAACGCGCCTTTCATCATCTATCTTCACGCGCGGCATATTTATCAGCCCCCTAAAATTATTTTCTAAATAAGTATATCATTTTTTTCTGCGATATGCTATAATATATTTAATATTTTTTTGAGGAGACGATATTATGCCGTATACGCGTGAGATAACCGACCCGGTTTTGATACAGTATATTATATTATTCACGATGGCACAGGCACAGCGCAGCTTATCGCATAACCAGCTCACATCGCTTGTCCTGGATAAATGCAATATCAGCTTCACCGATTTTTCCATTGCCCTTGACAATCTGGTCAATATCGGGCTTGTGTCAAGATATAAACCTGATGAAACGCTTTTTATCTATGAGCTTACCGAAAAAGGCACAGAAGCAAACGGATTCTTCTATCATTCTATACCCATATATATCCGTGAACAGATTCTATCCTATATCGCGCCGTTTTCCGCGAAGAACTTCGTAAAAGCAGCTCAGTTTCGGAAATACTGCCGATAAATGAACAGGAATTTATGGTTCACTGCGGCATCTATGATAACAAAACACCGCTTATGGAGCTTAATTTCTATGCCGGTCCGCGCAAAACCGCTGCGGCTATGGCACGGCATTTTAAAGAACATCAGG
>CALXUL010000188.1 GCA_944391635.1 uncultured Clostridia bacterium
ACAAATCCGAACCCTTCACCGATTGGTATTGGGTTCGGATTTGTACTGTTTGGTGCGGATAAGAGGACTTGAACCTCCACCGAGTTGCCCCGACTAGAACCTGAATCTAGCGCGTCTGCCAATTCCGCCATATCCGCAAATAAATAGCTAAAAGCAGAAAAACATGTTGACTGCAATATAGCTACCAACGTATATAATATACAAGTTTCAGATAAAAGTCAAGTGAAAATTTAATTTCTTTATTTCAATAATAGATTCAACTACGGCTTACATTTTGTGCCTTATATTAATTTTACAATAATTTTTTACACAAACTCTTATAACAGTAATGTTAAAAAAGCAAAATAGGGAAAATTATTTCAGATATTCATAAGGCACAGATAAAGCAAGAGCCTTTCCGCCTTCCAAACTCGGATGTAAATGGTCTCCGCTGTCATATTTTTTAAGCAGTTTATCTCCGGTCAGCGGATCTGATATAGCTGAAGAAAAATCTATATATCCGTGAGCTATAGTGTTAGTCTTTATCCACTCATTGACCTCTTGTCTCAGATCTTCCCTGTCGACTACCTGCTCACCGCAGCCCATAAACGGTGTAATAGTAGCAATATATATTTTCAGACCGTGTTTATGCGCTGTTTCAATATATTGTTTGTATCCATCCACTAATTCTTTCGCGGTAGGCAAATCAGAAATAGGCCTAAACAATTCTCCTTCACATGGATGAATTATATCATTGATACCATGAAAAACAAAGACTCTGTCTGCACCACATACCGAACATATATCATCTTCAAATCTTTTTATTCCTGCATGCGCATATCTAATCAGCGACAAGTTTTTATACTCTCTCAAAACCCTGCTTCCGCTTACAGCACGTCTGACAACTGAAATATCGTCTCGTTTTTCATCAATCAATCTCAATATAAGCCATTCCGGCCATGACTGAGCAGATATTGAGTCACCGAATATTATAGCAGCCTTATTTTCAGCCTTAGACAAAACATCTATATCTTCAAGAAAATAGACTACATCTGTTACATCAGATAATGCGGGGTCAAATGCCGGATTCAAGCTAAAGTCTCCGACGGTAAATTGAAACTTTGAAATAGGACCGGTTATTTTAATTGCGGAATGCATATCGGTGTAATCGCCTAAATATATCGAAACTGCAATTTTATCACTGCTTTTTATACTTAATTTGATATGATCACTGTAAAGGTATTTACCTTTATTTATAACTACACTTTCATTATTTGAAAACGTAACTGTTTTGATATCAGAAACTGTATTTTCTGAATCAACCACACCAACAGTTACTTTTGTCAATTTCACGTCCTCATATCCGTATACATTAGAAAACTTGAGACGAATTATCTCCCCAGATATTGTAGTTGTTGCGATATATCTGAGAGTAATGTTTTTCGCATAATTTGAAGGACTGAATTTGTCACAGGAAATGGAATTCCCCCACAAAGTAATCCATTTGTCAGCCATAATTCCTCCTAAAAAAGCGGCGGTATGAATTCACCGCCGCTGATTTAATAACTAATTTACATAAGAGAAAGATAAAGCTCTTTTATCTCAGCAACACTTGTATCACGCGGATTACCGGGACGGCATGCATCATCAAATGCCGACTGTGACAGAAAATCAACATCCTCAGGTTTAACGATTTCTTTGAGATCCGCAGGTATACCTACATCCTGAGACAATTTTTTAACAGCATCGACAGCTGCCTTTCTGTACTCTTCCTGGCTCATATTTTCTGTACCTTCTACTCCCATTGCAGCGGCAATATATTTATACTTGTCACCTGTTGCCGTTGCGTTGTATTCCATAACCGTAGGAAGTATTATGGCATTAGCCACACCATGCGGAGTATCGTACAGAGCTCCCAAAGGATGTGCCATAGAGTGAACTATACCAAGGCCGACATTTGAAAAGCCCATACCGGCTATATATTGACCGAGTGCCATTTCCTCTCTGCCTTTAGGAGTATTTGCGACAGCGTCTCTGAGTGATCTTGAAATTATCTCAATAGCCTTAAGATGGAACATATCGGAAAGTTCCCATGCACCCTTTGTGATATATCCCTCAATAGCATGTGTCAGAGCGTCCATTCCTGTTGCGGCAGTAAGACCTTTGGGCATTGTTGACATCATATCCGGATCTACAACTGCTACTACCGGAATGTCATGAACATCAACGCACACCATTTTGCGATTATTTTGAACATCAGTGATAACATAATTTATTGTAACCTCAGCTGCAGTTCCCGCAGTAGTAGGTACGGCAATTATCGGGACTGACGGATTTTTAGTCGGAGCAACGCCCTCAAGGCTTCTTACATCTGCAAAGTCGGGATTAGCTACGATTATTCCTATACCTTTTGCTGTATCAATTGATGAGCCTCCGCCTATTGCTATAAGACAGTCTGCATTACTTGCCTTAAATGCAGCAACTCCGGCCTGCACGTTTTCTATTGTAGGATTTGCCTTTACATCTGAAAACATTTCATATGCTATCCCAGCATTTTTCAGAATATCTGTGACCTTGGCAGATACACCGAATTTTATAAGATCTGGATCTGACACTACCAATGGTTTTTTAAAGCCTCTTGCTTTGATTTCATCCGGAATAGCATTGATTGCTCCGGCGCCGTGGTATGAAGTTTCGTTAAGTACAAATCTGTTACTCATGGTTTTATCTCCTTTTATTTTTTT
>CALXUL010000189.1 GCA_944391635.1 uncultured Clostridia bacterium
GAGGATTTGGAAGAGGCAGATACAGGTGGAGCGCTTGGGAGAAAGCTTGTTGCGCTGGCAACAATTTACCGCGGATATAATGATATAATTTCTGGAAGATTTACAGACCCTGACGAAACAATGCAGGAGCTTGCCCTGTTAATAAAAGAGGAGGGGGGCTTTAAAAATACTTGTGTTTTTATTGATGGTTTTTCGGATTTTATGCCTTCGCATTATAATGTGATAGAAGCATTTTTGTGCTGTTCGCGGAGTGTATATATTACCCTAACCTTAAATGATTCCGCAAAAAGAAGCCGCGAAGGGCTTTTTTCGCCTATTATTCGGTGTTATGACAAGCTTATTAGTATAGCGCAGAAGTTATCGGCTGAGATAAAATATAAGCATTTTGACGGTGAGTTCGGATACATAAATGCTGAGGATATAAAGTATTTTTTGAGTAACTATGACGAATTAGTGCCGGGTATGAGTCTGCCGGAGTGCAAAAATATTATAATACGTTCATTAAAGGATAGGCATGAAGAGATAGAATGGCTTGCCGGCAGGATTATGTATGAAGTAAGAGAAAATAATTTAAGGTTCAGGGATATTGGAGTAATAATAGGCGATATAGATTCATACGCCCACATAATAGACGCTGTATTTGGAGAATGCGGTATACCGTATTTTACCGACAGGCGAATTCCGGCATCTAACCATCCTGTGATACGTGTGGTATTGTCGGTTTTTGGAATAATCAATGACGACTGGAGCTATGCGTCGGTATTCGGTTATCTGCGTTCGGGATTTATTTATCGGAAAAAAGGAAAAGAAATAGAGGCTATCAGCGCGGACGAGATAGACAGGCTGGAATTATTTGTAAAAAAACGTGGTATACGCGGAAGAAAAGCCTGGCTTGGTGAGGAAAAATGGGTATCAGGCTCTGACGGGCTTTTTGATGCTGTTATGGGAACCGGTGCGATTTTAGATGCAGGAGAAATTGACAAAATTAGGAAAGAGGTTATGGCTCCATTCGCTACTCTTATTGAAAAAATCCGCGGCAGACGGCGGGCGCGTGAGATAGCAGAGGGATTATTTGAATTTTTGCAGGAAATACATCTATATGAGGGACTAGAAAAAGAAAGGAAAAATCTTGAAAATAAGGGATTTCTTATTGAAGCAAAGCATCTTGGAGAAATATGGGATCTTTTAATGGATACACTTGACCAGCTCGTTCTGACGTGTGGGGATGAGTATATCAGCAGGGAAAACTTTGCGGTTATGCTTGAGGCAGGGTTATCAGAATGTGCGGTGGATACGGTGCCAAGGAGCAGTGATTGTGTAAGCATAAGTTCAGCTAATGACAGCCGACCTGTTAGGGTAAAGGTGTTATTTGCAGTCGGCGCTGTTCGCTCGCAGATGCCTTTAGAGCAGAAAGAGTCAGGAATATTAAATGATTCTGACAGGGCGCAGCTGTCAAAAGATGAAAATGAATTTCTGCCCGGCGTAGGTACAAGAATGGAGCTGGTAGAATTTAATCTGTATTCCGGGCTTACCGCAGTTACGGACAGGCTCTATGTGAGTATACCGGATACAGATGATTCAGGGCAGGATAATTTGCCCTGTACTTTTGCATGTGAGCTTGTTAGGATATTTCCTGAACTTCAGATAGAACGTCCTGGCGATACCGAAGAATGGGAAAACTTGCTTGTGAGCGGGAAGAATACATATTATAGGATGTTAAGTCGGCTAACAAAGGATATAACGGGCGAAGAAGAAAGGTTTTGGCAGGAACTTGCCGAAAGCAGTGTTTTTTCTGATATTTCACAAAAGCAGAGTGTTCAGATTTTAGACTGGGTTAAAAGATATGCACAAACGGCGAATATTAGTGAGGAAACGGCAAAAACACTATATGGGGACAGAAAATTTAGCACAACTGCATTGCAGGAATATAACAAATGTCCATTTTCATATTTTGTCCAGTATGGTTTGGGGATTAAACAGGAAGAAAAAGCAGGATTAAAGAATTATGATATAGGACGTATGATACATTGGGCGGTATGTGAATATTGCCGTAGGGTACAGGAGGGAGCAATTCAGCAGGAGGAAATAAGGCAGCGCTGGGAAGAACTTGATAAAACGAGTTCGGATAAGATAATTTCTGAGCTTATATCATATATTGAAGATACAACAAGACGTGCGAATCCTGAATTTGACGAGGAAAAGATATCTTATATATGCAATAGGGCGAATAAGACGCTGTCAAAGGCGTCGGAAACGATAAGAAACAGTCTTATCTGCGGGGGATTTGCCGCCTGTGAGTTTGAGAAAGCGTTTGATTTTGACCTGACAGATAAAGATATATCAGCCGGCGTATATGGTGTCATTGACAGAATAGATACCGCGCCTGACGGAAACGGCGGACTTATGCTGCGTGTAATAGATTATAAGACCGGAAAAAAAGAATTTCAGATTGCTGATATTTGCAATAAGACCGATATACAGCTTATTATATATGCCATGGCAGCAAGACATATGTATGGAGAGGATAGGTCGAAAATTGCCGCGGTAATGTTTAATAAAGTAAAAGATGAAACGGTAAAAGCCGGGATAAATGAGCCGGCGGCTCTAAAGGCGTCGGAGCTTGAGGGCGTGATTATAACTGAGTCGGAGCCGGGGGATGCGGCGCCTGAAGAGTTGGGTTTGCATGACTGGGCGCTTACGAAGCCCAAGCAATCAAGCAGCTATCTTCCTGTACGAACTAAAGCGGGAGGCGGGCTTGCAAAAACAGGATCTGCAATGTCAAGAAAAAGCTTTGAGAAGCTGGAGAAATATACGAAGAAAACGGTATTGGATACCAAAAAAGATATATACGCGGGTAAAATAACACCCTGTCCTGTAATGTCATCGTCACGGGATTCAGCATGCAGATATTGCGGTTTTTCAGATATTTGTTTGCATGATGATGTTAGGGATGGACTAAGAAGAGCAGTTACAAGCGAAAAGACAGCATGGGAGAAAATAGCGGAAGGGACGGCGGAAGATGGAAAAGAGATGGACTGACGCGCAAAATGAGGCAATAACTCTGCGCGGTGCAAATATTGTTGTAAACGCTGCTGCCGGATCTGGCAAAACCGCTGTACTAACAGCCAGAATAATCGGTCTGCTTGTGCCGGAAGATGGAAGTGAACCGGTTAGCGCGGACAAGCTGCTTGTGGTGACATTTACGCGTTTGGCAGCTTCAGAAATGCGTGAGAGGATAGAAAACGGGCTGAGGAAACTTCGTGTTGAGGCAGAGGAATCGAGTGATTTAAAAAAGAAAAGACTTGTTAGTAAGCAAATTAGAATGCTTGCTGCGGCAAAGATTATGACTATTGATTCTTTTTGTCAGACAGTAATTAATGAATATTTTCATTTGATAGGTATTGACCCTGCATTTTCAGTAATAGAACAAACAGATGCTATTATAATAAAAGAACAGATTTTTGCACAGCTTTGCGCTGATAAATATGCTAAAAAGGACGCCGATTTTCTTTTGCTTGTAAATGGTTATTGCAAAAATGGGAGCGAAGCAGAAATTAAAAAGATGGTATTTGAGCTGCACAGCTTTTCGCGCACAATGCCGCATCCGGAGGAGTTTATCCGAAAAGCCGCAAGGGAATATAAGTGTGAGGGCGGGTTTGAAAATTCTGTATTTTACGAAGAGCTCATAAAAGAGAGTGCCAAACTTTTGGATAAGTCTGTGCGTGAGTATAGAGAAGCGCTCGATCTGGTCCCGGAAGGAGAAGATTGGGAGGATATTAGGAATTTACTTTCAATAGAGAAAGAGCAGGTTGAAAAGCTGTGCGAAATTGATGAAAAGCTAATGCCTGATAAGGCAAAAACCTTAATATTTAATCGGTTTTCCGGGTCAAAGAAAATTAAATCCGAGCTTTATGACAGGATTCATTCTTTACGTGAAGATGCAAAGAATGCGGCAAAAGATATTGCAGGTGTATTTTCGGGCAGCGAGAATGTAGAGGCTTTTATGAAGAATATTCTAAGTCCTGTCGCATCGGCACTCTGCGGGCTGACACTTGAGTTTTCAGCGGCATATGAAGAGTACAAGCTAAAAAACGGAATGCTTGAATTTTCGGATATAGAACAGCTTACTCACCGTCTGCTCGAGAAAAATGAAGATGTCCGAAATGAGCAAAAAAATAGATATTGTGCAGTCTTTATTGATGAATATCAGGATACCAATAGCTTGCAGGATGAAATATTCGCAATGATATCAAGGGACACAAATATGTTTATAGTTGGGGACATAAAACAAAGCATTTATCGATTCAGGAGTTCCGACCCGTTGGTGTTTTTGAATAAAATTAAGGAGTATACATCAGGCAAAAGCAGTAAAAACAGGCAGATTTATCTTTCAGAGAATTTTAGAAGCAGGCAGGAGGTTATCTCGGCTGTTAATGATTTGTTTGAGATGACAATGAGCTGTGATGTTGGAGAGGTGGAGTATGACCAAACGCAGCGGCTTAATTGCGGAAATAAGACTTTTATCGAGGGAAAAGGTGATTATTGCGCCGAGTGTGTGATGATTGAGAACGAGGATAATGATGAGGGCGATATTGGGAGAATCCGAGCAGAAGCTGTTTATATTGCAGGAAGAATTTCAGATATGATTAAAAATGAGTTTCTGGTAAGTTCAAAACAGGACGGGGACACACCGGGGACAAGACCGGTAAAGTGCTCTGATATTGCAATTTTAATGTCCTCTCATAAAAACGCCGCTCCGGTATTTATGGAAGTGTTATCTGAGTTTGGCATTGGGTGCGTATGCGAAAACAGCGGGTATTTTGTTAAGCCTGAGATAAAGGTTATGATGTCCTTATTAAGGATAATTGAAAATCCGCAAAGAGATGTTGCTATGTGTGCTGTTTTGCGCTCATGTGTGGGCGGATTTTCAGATGATGAGATTGCGCGCCTTAGGCAGGTAAAAAAGAAATCAAGTTTTTATGACGCGTTGATTGAGGCGGCGCAAAAGGAAAATATACTTATTCCTGAAGAACTAAGGGGACGGATAAATGAATTTCTGTGTGAGATAGAAAAATGGAGAGATCTGTCACGGTTTATGAGTGCAGATATGCTTGTGAGAAGGCTTTATGAGAGTACGGGGCTGTATGCCTTTTTTGGCGCTGCGGCGGATGATGAAGCACAGGCAAATCTCAGGCTGTTTTTTGACAGAGCAAAAAAATATGAGCAGGCAGGATTTAAAGGTTTATTTGCATTTTTGAGACATATGGAGCAGATGGAAGAGAGCGGCAAGGATCTTGAGGGCGTGAATTTTGCCGGAAGTGATGATTGTGTAAGGCTGATGACAATTCACAAAAGCAAGGGTCTTGAGATGCCGGTAGTATTTTTAGCAGGATGTGGGAGAAACTTTTATTTTGGTGAGCGGTCAAAGATGATTTTACATAAGGATTTAGGAATGTCAATAGATTATGTGAATTATGAGCAGGGGGTAGAAATTCCCTCACCGATTAGAAAAGTGTTTGAGAAACAACTGAAAAATGAGATGGTTTCTGAGGAGATACGAAAACTTTATGTTGCGCTTACACGCGCTGAGGAGAAAATAATTGCAACTGCATGTGTGGATACAATTCCGGCACTTGAAGATATTAGCGCTGAAGAAGTAAAAAACACAGCACAGGATGCAAAGCGCTTTATTGACTGGCTTTTGCCGGCAGCGCAAATTTCTGATAATTGGGATGTAAAGACTATTTCCTATGCAGAATTGCAAACTGTGTATGTCCCGGAGATTAAACCAAAAAGTGAGGAAGCTTTTATTTGTCCAGATATTTCGGCTATTACCGGATTTGTCTATCCTTATGCCGGTAAGATAATGAAATCAAAATCTGCAGTGTCGGAATTTAAAGGTATGTCGGAAGAATATGTGACACAGCCAAAACCTCGTTTTTTAGCGGGCGCAGAAATGGGCGGCGCAGCGTTTGGAACCTGGGTGCATAAGGTAATGGAAACCTTGCCTGCAGAGCATGGTAATAATATTGATTATGTAAAAACGCATATAATGATGCTGTCCGATGATGAGGAATCTGGCAATGAGGCGGCAAAACAGCTTTATGCCGAAAAAATAGTTCGCTTCTATTCATCAGAGCTGGGAAAGCGTATTGTTGCTGCAGGGGATAGGGTACACCGTGAAAGCGAATTTGAAATAGGCATTGATGCGGACAAGTTGTATAATAACAAAGAATTTAAAGGTGAAACTGCTCTTTTGCAGGGAGTAATTGACTGTTGGTTTGAAGAGGATGGAGAACTTGTTTTAGTGGATTATAAGACTGACAGGGTAGACGAAATTGAGCAAATACATGAAAAATATGATATACAGCTTGATTTGTATAAGGAAGCATTGGAGAAAATTACTAAAAAAAGGGTAAAAGAGAAATTTATATATTTATTTTCAAGAGATATTGTGGTACAATGTTAAAAGTAAATAGAAGGGACTAAAGTAAGATGTGGCAGAGCAGCGGCTGGAAAGATTACAGATTGATTGATGCGGGCGGTGGTGAAAAGCTGGAATACTGGGGCAAATATTTGCTCCGGCGTCCTGACCCGTTGGCAATTTGGGACGTTAGGGATAAAAATGCTCCTTGGGACAGCGCTGATGCTGTATATCACCGGAGTAAGAGCGGCGGCGGAAGCTGGGAATTTAAAACAAAAAACCTTGCGCCAAGATGGACGGTCGGATATAAGGGGCTTACATTTAATATAAAACCTATGGGTTTTAAGCATACAGGGCTTTTTCCGGAGCAGGCGGTAAACTGGGACTGGTTTGGTGATATGATATCTAAGCAAAATCGCAGGGTGAGGGTTTTAAATTTATTTGCGTACACTGGAGGCGCTACGGTATCAGCGCTTGCTTCGGGCGCTGAAGTGGTGCATGTTGACGCGTCTAAAGGAATGGTTGGCTGGGCTAAGGAAAATGTACAATCATCAGGTTTGGTTGATGCGCCGGTACGTTTTATTGTTGATGACGTAAAAAAGTTTGTTGCGCGTGAAATTCGCCGCGGCAGGGAATATGAGGCGGTTATAATGGATCCTCCATCCTATGGAAGAGGTCCTGGAGGAGAACTTTGGAAGATTGAGGACGAGCTGTATCCGCTGATTTGTGATTGTATAACGCTTTTATCAAAAAAGCCGCTGTTTTTCCTGATAAACGCATATACGACCGGGCTTTCGGCACAGGTTTTGGAAAATTCTCTCAAGCTTTCTCTTGAGGCAAAGTTTGGCGGAAAGGTTATAGCGGATGAAATCGGGATACCGATGGAAAGTAAGCCGTCTATGGTATTGCCTTGCGGAATATCGTGCAGATGGCAGGCAGAGTAGTAAAGGGGGCGGAATACCTTGAAACAGGCTGTAAAAAGAAAAGTTTATTATGTTTCGGTAATTATTGCGCTGATTGTAATACTTGTATGTGCGGTAATAATAAACCGTACACTCGTAAATGCGCCTGAAATTGATATGGAAAGTATATCAGCGGAGGCTGGAGAACCGGTATCGGCATATATGGCATATGTGGATTCAAACGGCGATATTGTTGTTGGTATTGCCGAAGAAAACGATGCAGAGGTGCAGGAAATAATTGATTTTGTGAAGAACATACAGTTTGAGGGCGAGTATACCGAGGATGAGGAATCAGAGGAAAGAATAGCCGATGCTTGGGTTATTTTTTATGATGCCGAAAATAGAATTGCAAGCCGTATGAATTTTTACGCAGAAGGCACACATGTCTGGTATGACGGGGCAAGGTATATTATAGATCCGTCAAATATGCAGACTTTGATTGAATATTGTAACCGGTATGCGGTTGATGAAGAAGACGAGAAGACTCAGGAGGAACTGACTCCTGAGCCGACTGCTCTTCCTGAACCGGAAGAAAATTAAGCAAAGACCGAAAGGAATACGGATAAAAATGATTAAGACAGAGAATCTGTCCTGCGCCTATGGCGAGGATGAGGACAAATACCTTGTAATCAAGGACTTGAACCTGCATATCGAACGGGGCAGCTTTACCGCCGTTTTAGGTCATAACGGCTCGGGTAAATCAACGCTTGCAAAGCATTTTAACGGGATACTGCTTCCTTCGGGAGGAAAAGTGTATGTTGACGGTCTTGATACTTCGGACGAGAATATGATATTTAAAATCCGCTCGCTTGCGGGTATGGTTTTTCAAAACCCGGATAATCAGATGGTTGCGGCAATGGTAGAGGATGAGGTCGCATTTGCGCCGGAGAATCTTGGTGTAGATCCGGCAGAAATACGAAGACGGGTGGATAGATGCCTTGAGATAGTGAATATGACAAAATTTGCAAAGACTGCGCCATCGCGCCTTTCGGGCGGGCAGAAGCAAAGGGTGGCAATAGCAGCGGTGCTAGCTATGGAGCCGGAGTGTATTATCCTCGATGAGCCTACGGCAATGCTTGACCCATCAGGCAGACAGGAGGTTATTCGCACAATCAAGATGCTGAATAAAACCAAGGGTATGACCGTGGTGCTTATTACGCATTATATGGAAGAAGCAGCAGAGGCTGACAGGGTGATTGTGTTTGATAAGGGGGAAATCGTTATGGACGATACCCCGAAGAAAGTTTTTTCACAGACAGAGAAAGTTAAGGCAACCGGGCTTGATGTGCCACAGGTTACCGAGCTTGTACATGCATTGCGAAAAGAGGGCATTGACCTACCTGAAGATATAATCAATGTGCAGGAATGTGCGGATGCTATATTTGAAAGGCTGAAATGACATTTATTGACCAAGGAGTAAAAAATGATCAGAGTAAAGAATTTAAGTTATATATACCAGCCTGGAATGCCGTTTGAGAACCAGGCGCTTTATGATATAAACTTTGAAATACCGGATGGGGATTTTGCGGCTATTATAGGACATACCGGTTCAGGGAAATCAACGCTTATCCAGCATCTTAACGCGTTAATACGCCCAACTTCGGGAAGTATTGAAATTGACGGGGAAAATATATGCGATAAGAGCGCTGATTTAAAAAGTATACGCTCTAAAGTCGGAATTGTATTTCAGTACCCTGAATATCAGTTGTTTGAGGAAACGGTTTATCGTGATATTGCATTCGGACCGAAAAATATGGGGCTTGATGAAGCAGAAATAAAAGATAGGGTATATGAAGCGATAAAGCTGGTGGATTTCCCGGAGGAACTTCTGGAAAAATCGCCATTTGAACTGTCGGGAGGTCAAAAGAGGCGTGTTGCGATAGCAGGGGTTTTGTCGATGCGCCCAAAGGTTTTGATTCTTGATGAGCCGACTGCTGGACTTGACCCGCACGGCAGGGATGAAATATTGGGGCAGATTGACCGTATGCATAAGGAAAATGCCGGGATGACAGTTATTTTTGTTTCACACAGTATGGAGGATGTTGCACGGCTTGCCAAGCACATTATTGTCCTAAATCATGGACGTGTTGCCATGGACGGTGAGGTTGCAGATATTTTTGCAAGGGGCGAAGAACTCGAAAAGATGGGATTATCTGTGCCGCAGATAACGCAGCTTACCAGAGAGCTTATTGCAAGGGGTATAAATATCCGACCCGATATTTATACTGTTGATTTCGCAAAAAATATTTATAAAGAACTCTTTTGCGCCCGGGAGGAGAAAAAATGATTAAGGACATTACAATTGGTCAGTATATTGCCGGAAACAGTCCTATACATAAGATGGACGCAAGAATAAAAATACTTTGTGCGTTTTATTTTATAGTGTTATTGTTTGTTATAAGAAATCCTGTTCAGTATGCAGTTATCACGCTTTTTATAGCATTTATGGTAAAATTGTCGGGAGTAGCGCTGAAATTTATTCTGCGAGGACTAAAACCAATGCTGTTTATATTGCTGTTTACTGTGATAATCAATATTTTTATGACGCCGGGAGAACCTATTTTTGAATTAGATATATTTTCCTGGACTTTAAGTATAACAAAAGAGGGTGTAGTAACCGGCATTTATATGCTTTTAAGGCTTATATATCTTGTAATAGGCACGTCTATACTGACGCTTACCACATCCCCATTGATGCTTACCGACGGAATAGAAAAAATACTGTCACCGTTTAGAGTTATAAAGGTTCCGGCGCATGAAATCGCCATGATGATGACAATAGCAATAAGATTTATCCCTACTCTTGCGGAAGAGGCTGACAAGATAATGAAGGCCCAGACGGCAAGGGGGGCAGACTTTGAAAGCGGAAGCATTATGCGTCGTGCAAAGGCAATGATACCTCTGTTGGTGCCGCTTTTTGTGAGTGCGTTCAGGCGTGCTGACGAGCTTGCGGTGGCAATGGATGCAAGATGCTATCATGGCGGCAAAAACCGCACCAGGATGAAACAGATGAAAATGAGCCGGTATGACATTTATGCCGGTATAGTATTTTTTGTGTTGAGCGCAATTTTAGCAATAGCTATGATTGCATTTTAAAAAGTTATGTGCTATAATGAACGTATGCAAAATATTAAATTGATATTACAGTTTGATGGAAGCGCCTACCACGGCTGGCAAAAGCAGAAAAATGCTGTAACTATTCAGGAAATAATAGAGCGGGCGCTTTTTGATATTACGGGGGAAGAAGTGACAGTCACAGGCTGCGGACGAACCGACAGCGGAGTGCATGCCAAGGGGTATGTGTGTAATTTTAAAACCGGTGCATCTATTCCTCCCGAACGTTTCGCATATGCGCTTGATGCAAGGTTGCCGGAGGATATTGTTTGTATTGCCTCTGGTGCTGTCGATATGAATTTTGATGCAAAGCGCAGCGCGAAAGCGAAAAAATACACATATTTGATTCTTAATTCCGAGTTCCCGGATGTATTTCTCCGAAATCGAAGCTGGCACTATAAGTATCCGCTTGACATTATAAAAATGCAGAATGCCGCAAAGTATTTTGTGGGTGAGCATGACTTTGTAGGTTTTGCCTCAAGCGGATATACAGTAAAAACCACAGTAAGGACAATCTATTCGTTGGAAGTTTCACAAAAAGGGGATTTAATTCAAATTGATGTATGCGGAAATGGCTTTTTATATAATATGGTACGAATAATAACGGGGACGCTTTTATTTTGCGGAGCTGGACGTATTGAGGCAGACAGTATACCCGAAATAATAATCTCCCGTGACCGGAGCCGTGCGGGTATAACAGCACCCCCAGGCGGACTTTATCTTTCGGAGGTTTTTTATAAATGAAGAAGAAGGGTGGAATAGGGCGGATATTTGCAGTATTGCTGCTGCTTTTTGCAGTATGTGTTTTTGCTGTGTTTGCGTCTGGGACAAAGATAGCATTTATAGAAAACTATACATATAATTTTAAGATGAATATGTTAGCACTGACACGTATGTTTAATATACAGCTTTCTGAACCGATAGAGGAATTTTTGCAGGATTTATCAACTCCGGAACCCTCAGAAGAACCTCAACAGGAAGAGTCGGATTCCCAGGATGCCGGCACACAGACAGAATCCGAGATTGAAGATGTGGAGGATATTCCCGAAGTAGAATTTACTGAGCAGAAACTGGAGAATAAAGAGGCGGTGGGAACACCGGTGGCTTTGACAAATGCCGCCTCCGCAAAGTATGCAAAATACCGTGATTATATCCTGTGTGTAAGTGAAACAAGGATAATTGCATATGACAATAGCGGCAGAGAGTTATGGACGGTAGGCATACATATGTCTAATCCTATATTGAGCGTTAACGGTAATTATTATATGGTTGCAGAGGGCGGAGGCAGGAAAATTTCGCTATTTGACGGGAAAAATAAAATTTATGAAGCCGAAGCTGACGGTTCGATAAAAAATGCGTCGGTTTCCGCAAATGCTGATGTAGCAGTTGTATCAGAGAAGGAAAATTATAAAGGAGCGGTTATTGTAATAAACAAAAACGGTGACCGAGTTTTCAGTTGGAATTCAGGTTCGGACAGTGTGATTGATGCAGATATCGCTGCGGCGTCCAGACAGCTTGCAGTATCTCTACTGAATACTGAGGGCGGCGCAAAATCCCGTGTGCTTCTTTTTGATATTTCAAAAGGTGAAAATCAGTATGAGCAGGAGTTTAATGATGCTATTGTTTTTGATGTAGATTACTTGGGCGAAGTGCTTAATGTATTTGCCGACAATAAAGTTTGCGGTATGTCACAGAAAGGCAAAATTTTATGGGAATTGGAGTATACACAGCGTCAGCTTATCAGATACAGTGTGGATGATAATGGGTATAAGATACTGCTTTCGGATAACAGCAATACACCTCAAATTGAGGTGATTACGGGACGCGGAAAACAGAAATCAGTAATATCTCCGGATGTTTTGCCTGATTGTCTTAATATAAACTCAGGAGTAATAGCGTATAACAAAGACAGAGATATTATTTTGTCGAATGTTTCGGGCAAGCAGCAGAAAGTTTATAGCTGTACTCGTGAGATAAGGGATGTTTATATAATAGACAGCGACCATGTGGTGGTAGTGTATAATTCGGGGCTTGATTTTATAAAATTTATATAGGAGGATCAAATGCATTATTTACTTGACCTTGCACTGATAGCAGTTGTTACATCTGCGGTTATGATAGCAAAACGCAAGGGATTTATAAAGTCATCATATAATGTTTTGTCACTTATAATAACAGCAGTGCTTATTCTTTCTCTACAGCAGCCGTTTTGCGATTATCTTGCCAAGTCTGCGCTTGGTGAGACTGTGCGAGAGAAGGTAGAAGAACAGGTTTTGGGTACTGCCGCTTCTGAAGAGATGGAAATTCAAGACGCAGAGGATGCCCAGACAGCCGTGAAAGTCGGAGAAATGATGGGACTGCCGGAATTTCTGATGCGTTTTTTGGATGAAAAACTTGAAAAACAGACCGAAGCTGTTGAAAATATGAAAAATAATGCATTGGAGGTTCTGACCGATACTGTTACTGAGATGATTTTAAAGATTATCTCCATACTGCTACTGTTTATATTGGTAAGAGTAGGGGTATTTTTACTGCTTCATATTCTTGAGGCGTTATTTAAACTTCCTGTGCTAAACGGTATAAATTCATTTCTTGGGATGATAATAGGCGCCGTAAACGGGCTTTTGATTGTATATATAATATGCGCGCTGTTTACACTGCTTGCTCCGACCGAGAGTATGGGGCAAATCGGAGAGGCAATAGACAAAACGCTTATTCTTAAATATTTTTATAATAATAATTTACTAATTGAGCTTTTTATATAATGTGAAAGGGTGATAAAAGATGTATTCAGATATTGTAAAAAAGGGTGTGGAAAAAACTCCTCACAGATCACTGTTTAAAGCGGCTGGTTTTACAGAAGAGGAGCTTGCAAGACCGCTTATAGGCGTAGTTAGTGCAAAAAATGAAATTATACCGGGACATGTCCATTTGGATAAGATTGCTGAGGCAGTAAAAACAGGTGTCAGAATGGCAGGCGGAACACCGATAGAATTTCCGGCAATTGGCGTATGTGACGGTATAGCAATGGGTCATGTGGGGATGAAATATTCACTTGCATCAAGAGAACTGATAGCTGATTCAATTGAGGCTATGACAATAGCACATGGGTTTGATGCGCTTGTACTTATTCCTAACTGTGATAAAATAGTTCCGGCAATGCTTATGGCGGCTGCCCGTCTTAATAAGCCGGCAATTATTATAAGCGGCGGTCCGATGCTGTCGATAAAGTATAAAGAAAAGTTCCGTGACCTTAATACGACTTTCGAGGCGATTGGTGCGTTTAAAGCAGGAAAAATCGACGAAGATGAGGTTACTGCACTTGAGAATTCGGCATGTCCTTCCTGCGGAAGCTGTTCGGGAATGTTTACGGCAAACTCAATGAACTGTCTGTCCGAAGTACTTGGAATGGCGCTTCCCGGAAACGGTACTGTTCCGGCTGTATATTCTGAGAGAATACGTCTTGCAAAACAGAGCGGTATGAAGATAATGGAACTTCTTGAAAATGACATTAAACCACGTGATATTATGACAGCCGATGCGTTTTATAATGCACTAAGGGTAGATATGGCGCTTGGCTGCTCAACAAATTCGATGCTTCATCTTCCTGCGATTGCCGCAGAAGCAAAGGTTGAGGTAAATCTTGATATGGCAAATGAGATAAGCTCTAAGACTCCGAATCTATGCCATCTTGCACCGGCAGGAGAATATCATATTCAGGATTTGTACGCAGCAGGCGGTATCCCTGCTGTTATGAATGAGTTGTCAAAAAAGAATTTGTTAAAGCTTGATTTGACGACAGTTACAGGTAAAACTGTGGGTGAGAATATTAAGAATGCAAAGGTTCTGGATTATGACGTTATAAGACCGATTGATAATCCGTACTCACAAACCGGTGGAATCGCGGTATTAAAGGGAAGTATGGGCGAACTTGGTGTAGTAAAGCGCAGCGCTGTTGCAAAAGAAATGTTAAAGCATACAGGTCCTGCTAAGGTATTTGACAGCGAGGATGAAGCTATTGCGGCAATTTATGCCGGGAAGATTGAAAAGGGTGATGTTGTTGTTATCCGTTATGAAGGACCTAAAGGCGGACCGGGAATGCGCGAGATGCTGTCACCAACTTCTGCTATATGCGGAATGGGTCTTGATAAGGATCTTGCGTTGATAACTGACGGACGTTTTTCTGGTGCGACAAGAGGCGCAGCTATTGGGCATGTATGTCCTGAAGCGGTTGACGGTGGTCCGATTGCATTTGTTCGTGACGGAGATCTGATTGAGATAGATATAGATGCGTGTGTTTTAAACCTTCTTGTAAGCGAGGAAGAACTTGCAAAACGCCGCGAGGGCTGGAAGCCTAATGAGCCAAAGGTAAAAACCGGATATTTAAATAGATACAGAAAGTTAGTGTCATCAGCAAAGTATGGTGCAGTTATGAGCGATAATTAAGGAGTGTGTATATGGAGGAACAAAGAGAGCTCGAAAGAAAGACAAAAGAAGAGTTAAAACAAATAGCTCAGGGTCTGGGAATAGAAAAGCTCTCGGCGCTCAAAAAAAATGAGCTGATAGAGCTGATTATACAAAAACGGGCAGAGAACGCCCAAAAAGAAAACGAGAAAAAGAAACCCGAGAAAAAACAGCGTCCGGCTGATGTGGTAGAGGTTTGTGGCGTGCTTGATGTTATGGCGGATGGGTTTGGGTTCTTGAGATTTGAAAATTTCAGACCAGGAGAGAATGATGTTTATGTTTCTCCTACACAGATAAAGCGTTTCGGACTTAAGACCGGCGATGAAATAACAGGTGACAGCCGTCCATCGCAGGATGATGATAAATATTCGCCGCTTTTATATGTGCGACGAATCAATGGTGACCCACTTGAAATAGCGTTGAAGCGTAAAAGTTTTGAAAAACTGACGCCTATTTATCCTAAATGCCGGCTAAGTCTTGATACGGGAGATTCAGGGCTTATTGCATCACGGATTGTGGATATATTTGCTCCGATTGGAAAAGGGCAGAGAGGGATGATTGTTGCGCCTCCCAAGGCAGGTAAAACGACCTTGATAAAGCAGATCGCACAGTCTATTTCCTTTAATTATCCTGAAATAAAGCTGATAGTTCTTCTGATAGACGAGCGCCCGGAAGAAGTTACCGATATGAGAAGGTCAATAAAAGGCGATGTTATACATTCTACTTTTGACCAGACGCCCGAAAACCACACAAAGGTTGCGGAAATGGTGCTTGAGCGTGCGATGCGTTTGGTAGAGCAGAAAAAAGATGTTGTAATCTTGCTTGATTCGATAACCAGGCTTGCCAGAGCATATAATCTGACGGTTACGCCTACAGGCAGGACACTTTCGGGCGGACTTGACCCGGATGCGCTTATAAAGCCGAAAAAATTTTTTGGCGCGGCAAGGAATATAGAAGAGGGCGGAAGTCTTACTATACTTGCCACAGCTCTTGTTGAAACAGGAAGCAGGATGGATGAGGTTATTTTTGAGGAATTTAAGGGTACAGGCAATATGGAACTGAAGCTTGACAGAACTCTTCAGGAACGCAGGATATTTCCGGCGATTGACATACTAAAATCTGGTACACGCCGTGAGGAGGATTTGCTAAAGCCTTATGAGCAGGAAGCTGCCTGGATTATACGCCGTGAGCTGGGCAGACAGAACCCGATAGATGCTGCCGCGGCAGTTATAGAACAGTTAAGACTATCCGAAACGAACGAGGAGTTTTGCCGGACGGTAATGCGTAAGAAGCAAAGATGATAAGGGAGGCGGAATAGGTGGAGGATACAAAATGTGTTCGCTGCAGTTATAACACCCAGATTATTGACCGTTTGAAAAGCCAGGAACCGTCGGAAGAAATGGTCAATAGATTATCCGAGGTATTTAAGGTTTTTGGCGACGTGACAAGAATACGAATACTCTGGCTGTTATTTGACAGTGAAATATGCGTTTTTGACATAGCCCAGCGGCTTGGGATGACGCAGTCCGCCATTAGTCATCAACTTAGGATACTCAAAAATGCGCGGCTTGTGAAAGCGCGCAGGAACGGTAAAAACACTTTCTATTCGCTTGATGATGACCATGTAAAAAGGATTATCGAGCAGGGAATTATCCATATTAATGAATAAAAAAGAAGCGTTTTGAATGAAAATCAAAACGCTTCTTTTTATGTTAAGTCAGATTTTTTCCAGCCATTTATGCCGCTGTTGGTAATGCCTGTAAAAATACGTTTTTTAAGACCCGGAAAAGTACTTTTTTCAAGAAATGAAATAATTTCTTTCATGTCTTGCCTTTTAGAGATGCCGTCTTGGGGACAGCCGCTTTTTTTTACCGGGAAATTAAGGCGTTTTGCAGCGCCGCGTATATCACCTTCCCGTACGTAAATCATTGGGCGTATGGTGAAAAGATTTGTGCGGTCAAGATATGTTACCGGTGCAAAACAGTTAATTCTGCCTTCGTATAAAAGACTTAGCATAAAGGTTTCCAAAACATCATCATTATGATGTCCCAAGGCAACACGCTGACAACCGTATTTTATGGCAAGGTCATTCAGTGCACCACGCCACAGTTTGGCACACAGTGAACAGGGATTAGTTTCTTTTCTTATATCAAAAACAACCTCGCGGATATTTGTAGGTTTAACATGGTATTCTATTCCAAGATTTTTACAGAATTCCGATATGTCGGAAAAATCGTCTTCTCCGCTTAAATCAAGAGTAAGACCTACGGTAGTAAATTTTTTGGGATAGTATCTTGAAAGTGCGGCAAGAGATGCTGCTAACGCAAGGGAATCCTTGCCGCCTGAAATTCCGACAGCAACACGGTCACCGTCTTTTATCATATCATAATCTTCAATTGCACGTCTAACTAAGCTTGTTATATGTTTCAATGCCGCAACTCCTTTACATTTTAAGAAGTCCGCGGTTTTTCCACAAATAGTCCGCGCCGGAGATAACAGTGAATATTACCGAAATCCAGATAAGAATGTTTGTTATAATGATAGCGGGGATAGGCGGGAATATAGGAAGCATAAGTATAATTGCTGCAATAATTGCTGCCATCTGAGATACTGTTTTAAGTTTTCCCCAAAAGCTTGCCGCAATAACTTCTCCGTCTGCTGCGGCAATAAGCCGTATTCCTGAAACCATAAATTCACGGGCAAGAACAATCATTAATGCCCACGGCGACATTTTGCCGTAATATACAAGTATCAGAAAAGCCGCTGTGGTAAGCATTTTATCAGCTAATGGGTCCACGAACTTGCCAAAGGTAGTTATTTGATTATAATTGCGCGCGATATACCCGTCAATTGCATCAGTGGCTGACGCGATTATAAACACTATAAGCGCCGCTATATGACAGACGGAATTTTCCGCAAGAAGCAGAAACATAAATATCGGGACGAGCAGAACACGCAGAAGTGTTAATTTATTTGCCGTATTGATTTTCATATCATTGTGCCTTTCCAAATTTATTTTGTTACCATTTTCCCGGTAAGGTCATATTCATCACAGTCTAAAATTTCTACATTGACAAAGCTGCCAAATGGCACTTCATCCTCTGCTGCAAAATACACGCGGCTGTCAATATCTATGCTGTCGGCATAGCTTCTGCCGTAATACATGTAGCTTTCGCTGTCATAGCCCTCGCATAATACTTCAAGTACAGATCCGAGCTTTGCACGGTTTTTTTCAAGAGAAATTTTTTGCTGTATCATCATAATCTCATCACGCCAGGAGTTTTTTGTATCTTCCGGAACCTGGTCCGGGAAGAGTGCGGCTGGAGTGCCTTCTTCGCGAGAGTAGGCAAATACCCCTATGCGGTCAAGTTTTGCACGTTCTACAAACTCACACAACTGGCGGTGCATTTCTTCATTCTCTCCGGGAAATCCGCAGATCAGTGATGTGCGGATTACAGCATCCGGCATTTTTTTGCGTATCAATTCAATCTTCTTTTCTATTTCAATACTGTCGGTGCGCCTTGCCATTCTTCTTAAAAGTGTGCTGTTAATATGCTGAATTGGCATATCAATATACCGGCAGATTTTGCTGTTATTTGCCATTATATCAAGTACGTCTTCTGCTATTGCTTCTGGATAGAAATAATGCAGTCTTATCCAATGTAAATCCTCAATTTTGCAAAGTTCATTAAGAAGCCGATCAAGTGAGTAGCGGCCGTATATATCCTTGCCGTAACGTGTAGTATCCTGGGCAATCAGGATAAGTTCCCGCACACCTTTTTGGACAAGTTCCTCTGCTTCGTTTAAAATATCTTCTATACGTCTGCTGCGGTAATGACCGCGTATCATGGGTATTGCGCAGTAAGTACAATTATTATCACACCCGTCAGCAATTTTGAGATATGCCGTGTACGGCGGAGTGGATACAAGCCGCGGTAATCCTTCAGGGATGGGTTCATCAAAATTGTCGGTAAGACAGGGGGATTTTGCATCCATACAAGCGTTTATTACTTCTGATATACGCATAAAATCACCCGTGCCTACTACTGCATCAACTTCGGGCAGCTCGTCAAATATCTGGTCGTGGTAGCGCTGGGCAAGACAGCCGCACATTATAAGCTTTAGGCAGTTATGCTTTTTGTACTCCGCCATTTCAAGGATGGTATTGATTGATTCTTCTTTTGCGGCATCAATAAAACCACAGGTATTTACAATTATAATTTCGGCATCTTTTACCTCTGAGACAATCTCATGTCCATCGTTTTTAAGTATACCGAGCATTATTTCGGAATCGGTAAGATTTTTTGGGCAGCCGAGGCTGATAACTCCGATTTTCATAAATTCAGTCCTTTCATTCGTCAGTGATGCAGTTTTGCGCGGCTTCTTCAAAAGCGCGGCGTATATCGTCAAAGCTGTAGCCGCGTGCGGCAAAATATCTGAATGCGCGGTCGCGGCTTTTGCGGCTTGTATCGCCGCCGAGCTTTTTTTCCATAAGTTCAAGAAGTACAGGATATTCTTCGGTACCTATCTGGTCTGCTGCCTGTTCGCATATTTCGCGGTCAATCCCGCGGCGCAGAAGTTCTGAGATTATTCTCCGCCTGCCGTATTTTTTAAGATGTGATAAATCTGAGGCAAGCCTTTGGGCATATGTAGTATCATTAACAAGAGAATATTCTCTCAAAAAATCTAAAACCCGGTCTGCGATTTCCTCTGCGGCGCCGGCAGAAACAAGCTTGTTTTTTAGATCTGCTTCCGAATGCGAACGAAATTCAAGAAGTCTGAGTGCTTTTTCTTTGGCTTCGCTGTAATCAAGCTCTTTTTTTTCGTATCTCAAAACGCACACTCCTATAATCTGAAGTAGTCAAACAACTGACCAAAATCTATGCCGGCAATATCTTTGTTTTCATAACGCTGGAACAGATTATGGTATCCTGATTGAAGTTGTTCTGATTGTATGCCGTATTTGATTGAAAGATATGCCTCAAGATATGCCGAAAGATGGTCACAGGCACGGATTATTTCCCCGTCAATGGGATTAAAGGAATCAGAATTATAGTTTTTATTGATTTCATCCGAACTGACATAACATATTTCATCTGATTTTACAATTCTTGATTTAAACTCGTCCTGTGTAAAATAGTCAAGCTCTTTGCGTATGGGTTCAGGTACAAGCGGATAAATAACCCGGTGCATCTGTTCATCTTCAATCTCTTTTATAATATCTTCAAGACCTGCCACCGATGTTTTTACGGGTGAAACAATATCGCGTGTCAAGACCTCGGGTACATCATGAAAAAGCGCGCCGAAATAGTTATTTATTGCTCTTTTGTGGCAGGCGCCTATTTCCATTGAGCAAAAATAGGATAGTATTGCCACTACCAGCATGTGTCCCATTACAAATGTTTGAGGCATGCGCACGGCTCTTGACCAGCGCTGCTGATAGCGGAGTTTTCCGATTAGTGAAAGGAATTTCTGTAAATCCGGATTGGTTGCAAAACGACTGAAACCGTCGAAAGTATTACATTCTGCAAGCCCCCGTTCAACCTCGGCTTTTACTTCTTCTATTGCGTAGGTTTCGGAGTTCATAGGATATATTACCTTAAATTCCCAAGCGGTAGCATAATAATGAGCAGCACGAAGAATTTGTTTTTCCTTTTTTGCATATTCCGGCTCATAGAAGTACCTGCACATCTTTTCATAAAATCCGCCGCCTAAAGCCTCGGTTTGTCCCTTTAGCTGTTCAAGGACCCATCTGTTAATCTGTCCGCCTTTTTTCTTCATAAGGCTGTGGTAAATAGGCGGTTTTATATCGGTTAGTATTTCCCGGTGCAGAAATTCAAAAATCCCGCCCTCAATAAGAAGCAATGGGCCATATTGCCCTTCGCCCTCACATTTTGCAAGAGTGTAGGCGTATACCATTTTATGCGCTTGTTTATCAAGCTCGGAAAAACCGATTGACGGGCGAATATGGTCGTTCCAGCGCTGTATCGACGCCGCCTCGTAAATTGTGGAAATCAATGCTTTTCTAATCATTTTACACCCTGCACCTCTTTTCAGATTTTTTCATATATATTATAACATATATTGCTTTTTTGTCAAATATCCCTTTTTACCGATTTGGGCTGCTAAGAAAAATTCGCTGCCGGATTGTTTTTATGCATTTTATATGATAGAATATATGGGAATAAAAACTGGAGCGGAAGAAAAATGGTGTCGGTAATTATTAAAATTACAATTGCATATATAGCAGGTATGCTTATTGCCGTATTTGCTGACCCTTGTTTTGGGGCGATTTTTGCCGTATGCTTGGCTGCGGTAAGTCTTGGAGAGTTTTTTGTAATAAAGCTGCCGGGGCGAAAAGTGCTGTGCTCAGTATTTTTTATGCTGGGATTTTTTATAATGTCGGCAGGGCTTTCTCCGTCCTCATCAGTACTTGGAGGTTATCTTGAACGATATGTCGAGCTTCAGGGAGTAATATGCGAGGTACCGGATCGGTACAGTGAATATTATTCGTATGTTTTGTCGGTTGAAAAGATGAGTTATAATGATGAGGTGGTATATTTTACCGATAAGGTACGCGTGACGTCGCAGATAGAGCTTGATACAGGAAACCGTGTTGCTGTGCGTGGATTTTTAAGGGATCTTAGTACCCCTGATAACAGCACGGAGTTTGATTACCGACCTTATTATTACAGCAGGGGAATACATTACAGGCTCCATGCTGATGAGGCTGAACTGATTACACCAAAGGCGTTTATGTTTTCTTTTGGGTATGCAGGGGAATATTTAAAAAGCAGAATATCTTTTGCAATAGATAAGTTTTTTGAAGGTGACAGCGCAGCAATGCTAAAAGCGGTGCTTACCGGGTCTAAAACAGAATTCTCTTCAGAGTTTAAGAAAACTCTAATTAGGTCGTCTGCAATACGGTTTTTATATCCGTCTTATCTGCACATGTTTCTTATAGTTGCACTTTGTGAGTTTATTTTTGCGGCATTTAATAAAAAGAAACGCCAGAATATGACTTTAATATTCATTGCGGTATGGGCGCTTTTAAACAGTAGTTTTTATGCGTTTATAAGAATGGGAATGATGCTTGCGTTAGGAATTTGGTATCGCAGAAAACGCGGGTTTTCACATTATCCGGATATGGCGTCAGCGGTTATACTGATATTTCTTTTGGCAAACCCGCTTCTTTTGTTAAATTCAGGATTTGTCATGTCGGCAAGCAGCGGCATTGTTATGTATAATTTCTATTCTCCCGTGGTATCAAGGCTTGGCGGTATACGAAATAAAAATTTGAGAAGTGCCATCGCCGCCTGGGTGACGGGTACGGTTGGTATGATGCCGGTATGTGCGTTCTTCTTTAATGGCATGTCGTTATACAGTATTATTTGCTCACTTTTTTATATTCCTATTGTGCTGGCTATTATAGTTATTGCTCCGGCGGCATTATTTTTATATGAGTTTTTAGGGAATGCATGGTTTGTTGGGACTATTTTGGATGGGCTTATTGAGCTGATGAAAAGACTCCCGCAGATGATAGCGCTTTTGCCGGGGTCATATATAACTGTAGGGAAAACGACAGTGCTGGGATTTTGCATAATTTTTTCCGGAGCTGTTTTACTAAAATATTGGCTTGAGCGCAGGTATAAAGAACTAATGTTTAAAGTGTCACTCGGCGCGGTTGTGTTTTTATTGGCGATTCATACCGCAGCTATCTTCTCTGATATTGGAACAATGTATGTTAACTTTGTGAATGTCGGACAAGGTGATGGGGCGGTAATAAATATAAAAGGTAAGGAAACAGTATTGATAGACGGCGGAGGCGGAAGCGGAGAGAGTGAATATAATGTAGGTGAAGAAGTATTTTTGCCATATCTTACCGCAAAAGGTTTGTCAAGGATAGACCTTGCTGTCGTTTCGCATTTTCACCGTGACCACTGCGAGGGAATAATTGCTGCAGTTGAAAACTTAAGGGTAGGCTCGGTTATGGTGAATGATAAAATGCAGTCTTGTGAGTTCTACAAGCAGCTTGTTCAGGCTGCTGAAAAAACCGATACCGAACTGATAGTTGTCAGTTCCGGCGACAGGGTTGAATTTGATTCGGGTATGGTAATGACGGTTCTTTCGCCGGAGGACAGCTACCTGCCGGAAGACGAAAATGACACATCACTTGTTATCAAAATTGAATATTTGGGCAGAAGCTTCTTTTTCGGCGGTGATATTACAAAAGAAACTGAGAAAAAGATTTTAGGAAAGATAGGTAAAACCGACGTTGTAAAGGCTTCGCATCATGGCTCTAAAAATTCTTCATCTGCAGAGTTTGCAGAAGAAACATCTCCGGAGTATGTTGTATTCTCGGCAGGCGAGAATAATATGTACGGTCATCCGACATACGAGGCAATAGATAGTTTTAGCAAAGCCGGAGCGTCTGTACTTCGCACCGATATGATGGGAGATATAGAATTTTGCGTAAAAAAGAACGGAAAGCTCAAAGTAGATTGGTACAAGGAGGATAAGTCATGGCGGTAAAAGAATCTGATGTAATGAAGCTGAAGCGGGCGATAAAAGAGAATAAGATAAAAGGCGCATATTTATTCTATGGTGACGAGATATACTTAAGGGATATTTATATTGCTAAATTCCGTGCGCTTATTCCGGAAAACGGGTTTGAAGAGTTTAACCTTATAGAGATTGACGGTAGGAATATGAGCTTTGATGAGGCGGCTGATGCAATTGAGAGTTTTCCCGTGTCAGGGGACATAAAGCTTGTTATTATTCGTGACAGCGGTATTTTTAAAAAGCCAAAAGAAGAACAGGTGAAGTTTTGGAATAATCAGATAAAGAAATTGCCGGACTACTGTATACTGCTTCTAATTGAAGATGCGGTGGATAAAAGGTCATCCGTGTATAAAACTATTTCGTCGGAGGGCTGTGCGGTAGAGTTTGCACATTTAAAACCATATGAGATTACTGCTTGGGTACAGCAGGAAGTTTTAAAATCAAAAAGAAAGATGAGCAAGGAGGTAATTGAATATTTCATTTCAGTATGCCAGGCAGGACTTAGTAATCTAAAAAATGAGCTTGATAAACTCTTTGATTATTGCGGGGAGGAGATTACCATAACCGACATACAAAGGGTAGTATCAAAGCCAACCGATGTACAGGTATTTGCGCTGTCCGACTGCATACTTGAAAAAAATACCGATGGTGCGCTTGAAGTTCTTGAAGAATTAAACGCAGTAAAAGAGTCGGCGTTTAATGTACTGTATCTTCTTTTGTCGGCTTTTGAAAAGATGTATTTGTCCAAGCTGATGCTGGCGGAAGGTATGCCGCAGGATGTTGTAGAAAAACGGCTTGGAGTGCCACCGTTTATTGCCAAAAAATATATTGCCGGAGGGAAAAAGTATTCGGAAGCATTTTTAAAAAACAGGATAACCCGTGTGCCGGAGATTGACCTTTCGATAAAACAGGGGAAAATATCTGAATGGGACGCTTTGTATGAATATGTTTTAGACTCGCTTGCGACACAATAGCTATGGAACCAAATTTCTGCTGATGACATATTATAATTAGTGAATAACGGCAGATGTAATATGCCGAGCAGAAAGGAAGGGTTTGATTTGATGAAAACTGTGTCGGTCATAGGCGGGGATTTGCGGGCGGTAACCTTGGCAAAACTGCTTGTAAAAGACGGCTATGACGTGACAATATTCGGATTTGAACGTGAGATAGATACAGGTACATTAAAAGCTGCGCCGGATTTAATAAAAGCGCTTGATTCGGAGGTGATTATACTCCCGATCCCCGCAAGCGGCGATGCAAAAACGGTAAACGCCCCTTTTGCACAGACGCCGATACTGCTGGATGATTTTTTCTCGTTGATAGGACCATCTAAGCTGGTATTGGCAGGACATATTTCTAAACCGGTTGCGGCAAGGTTTGACGCTGAAGGGGTAGTGTGCATAGACTATTATAACAGAGAAGAACTGATGGTGAAAAATGCTGTTCCGACAGCGGAGGGTGCGATAGAAATAGCGCTTCAGGAAATGCCGGTGACTCTGTCAGGGTCATCAGCACTGGTAGTGGGCTATGGGCGTATTGGAAAGATACTTTCCGCAATACTTGCGGCAATGGGGGTTAAGGTAACGGTGAGCGCAAGACGGCTCGGAGACCTCGCCTGGATAGAAGCATCCGGATACAAAGCGGTACATACATCTATGATTTCAGCTAAAATGAACGAATACGATATAATTTTCAACACTGTGCCGAGCATCGTTCTTGGAGAGGAGGCGCTTAGCTGTATGAATCCTGAAGCGCTTGTTATAGACCTTGCATCTGTGCCGGGCGGTGTGGATATAGAAGCGGCGAAAGGATTAAACAGACGTGTAATATGGGCTCTTTCACTCCCGGGCAAAACAGCTCCTATTTCGGCTGGGAAGATAATCAAGGATACAATCTGCAATATCCTCAATGAACTGGAGGTGAGCTGATGGAGCTTGAAGGAAAAGTTATAGGTTTTGCTATGACCGGGTCGTTTTGCACGTTTAGAAAAGTTATAGATGAGATGGCAAGGCTGTCGCAGACCGGCGCGAGAATAGTGCCGATAATGAGTCAGAACGCATATACCACCGACACAAGGTTTGGCGCTGCATCGGCATTTAGCTATGAGATAGAGGGAATATGCGGCGAGAAGATTATTTCGACTATCAAGGATGCAGAACCAATAGGCCCCAAGGGCTATTTAGACCTTTTAATAATTGCGCCGTGTACCGGCAACAGCCTTGCAAAGCTTGCATCCGGCATTGCTGATACATCGGTTACAATGGCGGCAAAGGCGCATCTTCGAAATTCCAAACCGGTACTGATTGCAGTGTCTACAAATGACGGGCTTGCTAATGCCGCTAAAAATATTGGTAGTCTTATGAACTATAAGAATATATACTTTGTACCATTTAGACAGGATGACTGTATAAAAAAACCGTCATCGCTGGTAGCGGATATGCCGAGTATAATTCCTGCCGCAAAGGCTTGCCTTGACGGACAGCAGATACAGCCGGTGTTGCTTTAAGATTAATATGTGCGTGTGCTTTCGGTAATAATAACAGAAAGTACACGCTTTTTTTGTTTAATTGTTTTCTTGAAAATGTGATTTAAGGGATGTATAATAATGATAATTATGCGTTTATAAGGAAAGGATGAAAGATAGAATGCAGTATAAGGAATTTAATTT
>CALXUL010000190.1 GCA_944391635.1 uncultured Clostridia bacterium
GTTGGGATTGAGCCTTGCCGCGGCAGATTTGTGTATATGAAAAACCCGGCTTGTATGATATACCCAAAAGACCGGTTTTGAGGGGCGGAATTGCATAAAATGGATTATGATTATATTATTCGGCTGATGCCTCAGCTGGCGTCTGGAATAGGCATAACCTTGCAGGTATTTGCGGCAACAATTGTATTATCGCTGCCGTTGGGGCTGATATTAGCACTGGGCAGGATGTCAAGGTTTAAGCCTGTGTCATGGGTGGTTGGAATATACCTTTTGATTTTCAGGGGAACGCCGCTTATGCTGCAGTTGTTTTTTGTATATTTTGGACTTCCGTTTTTAAAAAATCCATTTACCGGCGATGCGTTTTTGGTACTGGATAAATTCCCGGCGGCATTAACTGCGTTTGTACTTAATTATGCGGCGTATTTTGCGGAAATATTTAGAGGCGGAATAATAGGCGTACATAAAGGTCAGTATGAAGCGGCAAAAGCATTGGGTCTAAATTCGATGCAGACAATGAGCCTTGTGGTCATTCCGCAGATGCTCCGGTCAATTGTCCCGCCTGTTGCTAATGAAGCAATTGTGCTTGTAAAGGACACCGCGCTGGTTTCTTCTATAGCACTTATTGACATGCTTAAATGCGCCCAGCAGGCGGTTAACCGCGATATGAATGTTACGGCGTATATAGTAGTGGCAGTATTTTATCTGATATTTACATGGGTACTTACGCTCATATTCCAGTTTGCGGAGAAGCGTCTTTCCATATCGCAAAAGACATAAAAATCTAATTTTTACACTTTTTTCTCGGATTTTTATATAGGAATGTTGCGGAATTTGCGATACAATATAAATGTATAATTGTGCAGATTGTACATAAAAGGGAGAGAGAAAAAAGAAAGGGAGAGATTATAATGAAAAGCAGATTGGTTGCGCTTTTGACTATGGCGGTTATGTCTGTATCGGCGATTGCGGCACCGACGGTGGCAAATGCCGAAGCATCGGCGACATACATAACAAATTCAGATTTTTCTGATTGCGCGGTAGGCGGAGCGAAAGGGCTTAATTATTATGGGCTAAATATATTGCTTGACGGAAGCCCATGGCTTAAAAAGGGTTCATCCGATATTCAGGCTGAAACCTGGCTTTATGATGAAGCAACTGGCCGCAATTACTGTAACTTTTATGCAAACTGCGAAAAGCAGGGTGCGTTTGGCGCAGGGTCGTATTATGTGTATCAGAGAGATACTACCGCAAACTATACGAAGGAATATGGACTTTGTGAGTTTATGATCCGTATGAACGGCGGAAACATGAGTATGATGATGGGCGATTTTACCGATGCTACTTCTAATACTGATTATATCGCAGGACAAATAGATTTTTCCGGTTCGTCAATTAAGGCGGCAAATGGCAGCTCATCTGTAAATGTTGCATCAATTACTGAGGGCAAATGGTATAGAGTAAGAATTGTGGTTAATAATTTGCTCCAGGAATACAGTGTCAGCGTAACAGATGAAGAATCCGGTAAGGTTGTTGGTTCGGTTGAGGGTGCAGGATATGTTCAAAAGCAGGCTACGGGTATTCGTACATACTGCTTTGGATATATTAAAAATGCCGGAAGTCTTGATTTTGACCTTACAGATGTAACTATTGAAAAGCACGATACTTTACCTGAACTTTTCTGATATTTGATTAAAATGATTTTTAATAAGCCGTTTTCGCATTTGTTGTGAAAACGGCTTGTGTATTTTTCGACACAATCCTACTATATAATGTTGAGTGCGACAGCCATGTCTTCAATATTTTGTGTACAAAATGAAAAAAATTTAAAATACTACTTGCAAAATTGGAAGGCATAGGATATAATTATATGGAATAATTTATGAGTAGGTCATAATAGCAATTGTTAAAAGGCTTTTTGTTTGAGTTAAATAATAGAAACGGAGGACGTATATGGGCAGGGCTGAAAGAAAGCGTGACAGGCAGGAGAAGCTTGTAAAAGAGATTGCTAAAAACCCATTTTTAAAAGATGAAGAATTAGCGCGCGTTCTTAAAGTCAGTGTTGCGACTATACGTCTTGACCGAGCGGAATTGGGGATTAGGGAATATAGAGAACGGATAAAGGATGTTGCTACTTATAATTCCGATTCGGCAGGAGATGTCGGCGAGGTACTGGATTTTAACTTATATCATGACGGCATATCAGTATTAAATACATTTGAAGCACCGGTATTTGAAGGAAGTACGGTTATAAAAGGTCAGGCAATGTATGGATATGCTGAAAATTTGGCTTTATCAGTGATAAATGCTAAAAAGGCATTGATACGAGTTGCGAATATAAAATATATCCGTGAGGTATACCGTGGAGATAAGCTTGTAGCAAAATATGAGGTTATGCGTGTGCATAACGGTAATTACGTGGTTTGGGTAAAGATAAAAAAAGAAATGTGCGAGGTATTTAGGGCGAAATTTAATATGTCGGTATTGGAGGATTCGAGAAGATAGATATGAAGATAATATTAGACGCTATGGGTGGGGATTATGCCCCGAAAGTTCCGTGTGAGGCGGCAGTGCTTGCGGCGGATAAACTGGGTGTTGATATTGTTTTGGTAGGCAGGGAAGATGAAATCTTAAATGAACTGGCAAAATATGAATATAATAGAAAACGGATAAGCATTGTTAATGCAT
>CALXUL010000191.1 GCA_944391635.1 uncultured Clostridia bacterium
GGTTCCAAATTCCATATCCCGTTCAAAACAGCCTTTAATTTCCTCATCGCTCATTTTTCCAAGCTCTTCACAAGTAGTACTGTCGGCTTTTTCAAGCCAGAGTTTATATTTTTCCAAATACTCCATACTAACCTCCGAAAACAACATTAATTTAAATAAAATAATATCACATTTATTATCTCTGTTCAAGTTAAAAGAAAAAATTCTCCAAAATAGTTGATTTCTTGACTTAAATTTACTCTTGTGCTAATATATTAAACAGACTAGGACGATATTTTAAGCAGGTGACAGAAGATGAAAAATAATATACGGCGGCGCACTTTTGCCGCCGCCTTCCCATATACCGTACCGATAATGGCTGGCTTTTTGTTTTTAGGAATGACATACGGAATGAATATGAAAGCTAACGGTTTTAGTTTCATATACCCTATGCTTATGAGCCTTACCATATTTGCAGGTTCAATGGAGTTTGTAGCAGGCAATCTGCTGCTTGGCAGCTTTGAGCCGGTGAGCGTATTTTTGCTCACGCTTGTAATCAATGCCCGGCATTTATTTTACGGAATATCTATGCTGGATAAATACCGCGACACCGGAGCAAAAAAGCCCTATCTCATATTCGGGCTGTGCGATGAAAGTTTCTCAATAAATTATTCCGCAAAAATACCTCCTGATACTGACAGGGGGCTTTTCATGTTCTATGTAACGCTTCTAAACCATTTATACTGGGTCACCGGCGCAACTTTAGGCGGAATATTTGGCTCATTTATCACTTTCAATACCGAAGGGCTTGACTTTGCAATGACGGCGCTGTTTGTTGTTATATTCCTTGAACAATGGCTAAAAGAGAAAAACCATATCTCCTCTATTTTGGGGATAGGCGCTACCGCAATATGTCTTATAATATTCGGCAAAGACAACTTCATTATCCCCTCGCTTGTGTTAATACTTACGGCTCTTTTACTTATGCGGCAAAATCTTTTAAATAAGGAGGAAAATTCAAAATGACCCAAACCCAGCAAATCCTGACTATAATATCAGTAATTTTAGGAACAATGACAACGCGGTTTTTGCCGTTTTTAATTTTCCGCTCAGAAAGCCGGATACCGCAAGTAATAAAATATCTCGGCAAGGTTCTTCCGGCGGCGGTTTTCGGATTTTTGGTAATATACTGTCTTAAAAGTGTAAATATATCCGAAGTTTCAAGTATCGTACCACAGCTTCTTGCGGTAATAATGGTTGCGGCTTTGCACATATGGCGCAGACAGATGCTTTTATCAATAGCCGGCGGCACAATATTTTATATGTTACTTGTACAGCTGGTACTCTGATATTTTATCCGCGTATAATTTCGATTTCGCCTGGAGCAGAAATTTCGGATATAATTTTACCGTCCGTCATCCTGTGCAAAACCCGGATTTCACCATATGGCGTGGGGTATGAACCCTCTGCAAATTCTAATCCGGCAAGGTCGGGTTTAATGCGCACTTTTTTACAGCCGGGGCTTAATATATTTATGCCCAGAACCCTGTTTGCCAAAAATGCCGCAGGACCGCCTGCCCAGCCATGACACAGGCTGTGACGCAGACCGGTATAGCAAAACTTTCCAAATTGCCGGTGCATATCATTTTTTCCCTCCGGCACAATCTCGTCAATCCTTGCGGTATTTAAAACCCAGTCCATATCAAAATCCTCAAAAAAAGTCGTTGCCCCCAAATCAAGCATTGCACCCCAGTAATCGCGCATTATTCCAAGAGCCTCACTCGTATGATCCGCTTCTGACATAGCAAGAAGCGTATAATAGCCAAGAAATGCTGAAATGCCTTTTGCACCGTTTGGCATAATCACATCATTATATATTTTATCCAATTCTGCAAGATTAGCTAAGCCGCAAAGCGCGGCTATCTGTTTGTTTCCGGAATAGGGTTCGCAAAAAAGTCCCAGTCTTTTTGAAATATTTTCACATAACATCGCAATATCTGCCCTGCCAAGCTCGTTCATTAAAAAACCCGTTTCCTCAACCGCAAGCTTCATAACCGCACGAAATCCAGCTTTTTCATAAGGAGTATCTTTTGAGCTCCAATCCACAAACGCGTCATCAATCTCAATATTTCCGCAAATATCTACCATTTTATCTGCACGAAGAATAAGATTTTTCATATACTCTTCCTGCTCTTTCAAATATTCCAAATCTCCGTTTTGCATATACCATAAATACTGGATTCTGAGCCACTGGAAAGAATAACTTGCAAGTCCGTTCATCCACCTGTCTGAGGGTGTTTCATCACGTATAAAATCAAGGCTCTTTTTGACACAATCTGCATTTCCGAAAGCCGAACATATAACGCTAACCTCCGGGTGCATATCCCCAATCCATACCAGGCGGTCGCGCTTTATTCCGTCCCACACATATTCCTGCATGCATAGATACACCGTGCGCACACAGGTATTGTAAATTTGGTTAATCCGCTCATCACTGCAAAAAAAGCTGCCCTTTTGTTCTATTGCCAGATGCTCAAATGCAGCCTGTACCGAACGTATTCCAAGATTTGTTCCTTCTGCTTTGATTTTCAAAAACCTAAACCCGGTATTTCCCACTCTGAAATTCGACATAAATGACGCAGGCATCACAAAATCCCTCGGGGAATGGTCATTTGTGGAATTAAACTCACCAAGCGTGCTCATTGCTTCCGAAACGCTTTCACCAAATGTAAAATGTACATATCCTGCCTTGTTGTCGGAATCCTGTATAGTAATCACTGCTCCGCCCTGGATTTCTTCGCCGAAATCCAGTACAACATATCCGCCGTCCGAAATACGGCAGCAATCAAAACAAGAACAAACCATCGCCTGGC
>CALXUL010000192.1 GCA_944391635.1 uncultured Clostridia bacterium
ACAGCACCTGCTTTTATCCATTCAGCGACATTATCAACGTCAACTCCGCCGGTAGGCATCATCTGAGCTTGGGGGAGAGGACCTTTTATATCTTTGATAATTTTAGGACCAAATAAATCAGCCGGGAAAATCTTAACAATATCAGCGCCTGCTTCCATTGCGGTGATAACTTCTGTTATAGATACACAGCCAGGCATATATGGAATGCGATAGCGGTTACAAAGTTTTGCGGATTCGGGATTAAAAGCCGGGCTAACAACAAAGTTTGCACCGCTTAATATTGCAATTCTTGCTGTTTCGGGATCAAGTACTGTGCCAGCTCCTAAAAGCATTTCGCCTTTTGTATATTTAGCAGCAAGTGCCTCAATAACCTTATGTGCACCGGGGACGGTAAAAGTAAGTTCTATTGAAGGACAACCGCCCTCAAGGCATGCGTCACAGATACGCATAGCGTCATCAGCGGAATTCGCGCGGACAACTGCAACAAGCCCTGCCTCGGTCATTTTTGTTAAAACTTGTTCTTTTTTCAATTTAATCTCCCTTTCATACATAAATAATTGTACCATTTAATTTTATCACTTTTCTTTGCGAAATTCAACCTGTATTTCAATATTTTTGTAAAAACTTTGTAAACAGTGCCGTAGGAATATACAAGTCATAAGCCCAATATTAAACTCATATATTTTTATAGAAATACAAGACAGGAGTGAAAATGCATGTATTTTGTAATAAGCAAGAAAAGGCTAATGATGCTGTGCCTGCCGGTTTTAATTATAGGAATATTTGTAGGGGGAATATTCAGTATAGCACCTGTTTTAAATACTTTCGGATATAGAAATGACCGGAGTCTTGCAGTGATAGTGGATGCAGGTCATGGTGAGCCGGACGGCGGAGCGGTCGGGGCAGGAGGAAGCGTAGAATCAACTCTGAATCTTAAAATTGCTCAAAAACTTAAAGAAGTGCTTATGGGTAAGGGAATAGATGTTATAATGACGCGAAACGATGAATCAGGATTATTAGATGAAAAAACAGGGAAATGGAGTAAGACAGAAGATATGCGACAGCGTATGAGTATTATGAAGGATACAGATGCACAGCTGTTTATATCAATACATATGAACCATTTTACCCAGCCCAAAGTGCATGGTCTGCGCGTGTTTTATGCTAAAAATCATGCAGAAATCAAAGATTTAGCAGAGGCAGTACAGTCGAAAATTGCAGATATAACCGGAGCAAAAACAAGTACGGTAGGAGCAGCGGACAGCGGACTTTTTCTTATGAAATCACCGCCTGTTGCGGCAATGCTGATAGAATGTGGATTTTTGTCTAATCCCCAGGAAGAAAAAAAATTAAACAATGAGGAATATCAGGCAAAAATTGCTTGGGCAATTGCGGATGCGGTAGAAAATTATTATACAGAAAAATAGCGAAAATGTTAAAAAAAACACAAAAATATTGACTAATAGTAAAAATAGGTATATAATAAAATGAGTAAAAAAAATCAGAGGGGTGCTTACTAATGAGCAGAGTGTATAATTTTTCGGCGGGACCGTCAATGTTACCGATTGAAGTGTTGAAAAAAGCACAGGAAGAAATGTGCGAATATGGTAGTTCCGGAATGTCAGTTATGGAGATGAGCCACCGCTCAAAAGACTATGAAGAGATAATTCAAGGCGCAGAAGCCCTTGTAAGAGAGCTTATGGGTGTGCCGGACAATTATAAAGTATTGTTCCTTCAAGGTGGCGGATCGAGCCAATTTACTATGATTCCTATGAACCTTGGTTCAAAAAACAAAAAGTGCGATATTGTTGTTACCGGACAATGGGCAAAGAAAGCTATGCAGGAAGCAAAGAGATATATAACAGTTAATGAGGTTGCATCGTCTGCTGACAAGACTTTTTCTTATATCCCGAAGCTTGATAAGTCGACATTCTCAAAGGATGCAGACTATTTTTATATCTGTATGAATAATACCATTTACGGAACAAAGTATAATACTTTGCCTGATACAGGTGATATTCCTCTGGTAGCTGATATATCTTCAAACGTAATGAGTGAAGTAATGGATGTGTCAAAGTTTGGTCTATTGTTTGCGGGAGCGCAGAAGAATCTTGGACCGGCAGGTGTTACGCTTGTAATAGTGCGCGAAGATCTTATCGGCAACGAAATGGATATAACTCCGACGATGTTTAATTATAAAATACACGCTGATAACAATTCACTTTATAATACGCCTCCGACATATGGAATATATATTATGAAACTTGTATTTGAGTGGATTAAGTCAAAGGGCGGAGTAGCTGAGCTTGAGAAGATAAACAGAGAAAAAGCTAAGATACTTTATGATTATCTTGATAACTCAAAGCTGTTTGTCGGCACAGTTGCAAAAGAGGATCGTTCGCTTATGAACGTACCGTTTGTAACAGGCAGCGAAGAGCTTGATGCAAAATTTGTTGCTGAATCAAAGAAGGCAGGCTTGGTGAACCTAAAAGGTCATAGAACTGTCGGCGGTATGCGTGCAAGTATTTATAATGCAATGCCGATTGAGGGCGTTGTTAAGCTGGTAGAGTTTATGAAGAAGTTTGAATCGGAAAATGCGTGATTTGAAATGCGTAAATGAAAGGTGCAGAAGAAATGTTTAATATTTTAACTTTAAATAAGATAGCAAAATGCGGACTTGAACAGTTAAGCACTGACAAATACAGCATAACTGATGATGTTGCGGCAAATGCTGACGGAATTATTTTGAGAAGTTTTTCAATGCATGATATGGAACTTCCAGCAAATCTGCTTGCAGTTGCAAGAGCAGGTGCAGGTACAAATAATATCCCAATTGACAAATGTACAGACAAGGGAATAGTGGTATTTAATACTCCGGGCGCAAATGCAAATGCTGTTAAGGAACTTGTGTTTGCGGCATTGCTGATTGCTTCAAGAGATATTACCGGGGGAATTAAATGGGTATCCGGACTAAGCGGTGATGATGTAGCAAAGCAGGTTGAAAAGGGCAAGTCCCAGTTTGCTGGCTGCGAACTTCAGGGTAAGACTCTTGGTGTAATAGGTCTTGGTGCAATAGGCATACTGGTTGCAAATGCGGCGAGACATTTTGGTATGAATGTAATTGGATTTGACCCGTATCTGTCGGTAGATGCAGCTTGGAGACTTTCCAGCCATATCAACAAGGCTAAAAATGCTGATGAAGTATATGAGAAATCTGATTATATTACAGTGCATGTACCATATAATCCTGAAACTAAGGATATGATAAATAAAGAAACAATTGCAAAAATGAAGGATGGCGTAAAAATTCTTAATTTTGCAAGAGGTGAACTGGTTAATAATGCCGATATTAAAGAAGCTATTGAAAATGGCAAGGTATCAAGATATGTGCTTGATTTCCCGTGTGCAGAGATGGTAAATCAGAAAGGTGTAATTGCGATACCGCACTTAGGCGCATCAACTGCTGAGTCGGAAGATAACTGTGCAATGATGGCAGCTCAGGAGATTGCGGCTTATCTTGAAACTGGTGATATCCTGAATTCAGTAAACTTCCCGAACTGTTCGCTTCATATGGGTGAGGCAGGCAGAGTATGCATTATGCATAAGAATGTGCCTAATATGATAAGCCAGTTTACGCAGCTGTTTGCTGGTGAGGATATCAATATTGATGATATGATAAATAAGAGCAAAAAAGATAATGCTTATACTATTATTAACACATCTAAAGAAGTATCCGAGTCTCTGGTTAAAAAGCTTGAAGCTATTGAAGGTGTAATCAGAGTAAGAACTATATAAAAAAATAAAATTGTAAAAACTCCGGCAGGCATATTAGCTTGCCGGAGTTTTTAATTACAAAAAGAAAACGGTTGTATATTCAAAATACAGCCGTTTTCTTTATATATTAATTTTCTCTTGCATCGATGTAATAGGTTTCATTTGAGCTTGTGGTAATTTCATAAACGGGCAGAACAGTTGCCTGTTTATGAAAAACGCCCTTTTCATTGATTGCGTAACCAAGTTTGATTGAGGTTATCTGGGTGTCGGTTATATCTGTATTTTGAGAGGAAAATTTAACAAGAGTAGCTGGTACTGATTGCAACATAGAAGTAGCCGTAACCGAATTTTCGACTTTATTAAACCAGCAGCCATTTACTGATAATATCTTCCCGTTTAGATAATATATATTGACTCTGCAGTCAAAAAAAGGTTTTCCGGAAATATTCTGAATAAAGGTAATATTTATACCGCCATTTTCGTCATAATCTTCAAATAGTTCTGCGGAGCTTACATTAATATTAAGCGTTTTAAGATATTCTGTAACACTTTCCTGAGGGGATTGTCCGTTTACAGCGAGCCCTGATGGAAAATCCAAGTTAAAATTATCGCCGGAAAAAGATAGGGTTGATATTTGGTTTGAATAGGAAAACTCTGAACTGCCAATAGCAGAATCCCCCAAAACAAGCGAAGCAAATGTTTCATAATCGGAAATAACATTTTCAACTGTGTAAAGCTTTTCGCTTGAAATTTTGGTAGGGATAAGGTCGGGACTTACCATTATCCCACGGCTTTGGAGCAATGATACCGCGGCGTCAATAATTTCAGGGCTTACACGGTATCTTTTTATATATGAGTCTGCCAGAATGGTAATAAGAAAAATATTTGTCATTAGAAGAAACAGAATCATTATTGTTTTAGCTTTACTCCAGTTCATATCCTACTCCTTCTTTATCCGGTAATAACAATTTCTTTTACACCTACATTCCAAAACGGCTGTTTTTCTCCGTCACTTCCGTCGTCGCTGTAAGCTATGTCTATTTTGCTGATTTCAATATCATTTAGCTGATTTTCGTATTTTGAGATTGCATCATCAAGCGCAGTTATGTAATCAGGGATAGTAATAGTATTTTCATCCACGCTATAACTGCGAAGAAGCTGACGGTAGTTAATAATCCTGCCGTCTTTGATTTCTATTATAACAGCATTTTGCAAATTGCCGTTATCAAGCTTTACACTAAAACCGTTTGCAAGATAATCAAGAGCAACTACAAGTGAATCCTGAGACAGCTGTTTTGCGGTTATATCAGAAGATAGCTGCATCATAGATTCTGAATTAACAGCGGTGTTTATACTATCTACAAATTCAGCAATTGCAGAGATGGAATCATAGTGTGAACTGCTGTTGCTTTTTGAGATTTGTACACCGTTGCTTTTTGCAGTATAATCAATTGTGCCATTGGGTGAAAGTTTTAGTATTGCGTTATTTTCCACAAAAACAGTGGTGCCGTCTGCTTCGGTATATCTGCGTAAGATATTAGGGTTCATATTAAAAAGTTTAAGTAAGTTTGTTACGCTTGGTGCGTTGAGATTATTTGAGCCTGCAAGAGGGTTTGATGCAGTTACTGTGTTAATATTAAAATCACCGGAATATATTGGTATCATAGGTGACAGTACAGTGCGCTGCGTCATAAGCGCAGTGTCAAAACCAAGGTCGAATGCATAGTTAATTATAACACTGCTTTGTTCATTCTCGCTTGCGTGTGAATCAATTACATCACTAAGAGCAATGGTAGAAACAGCTGTAGGGCAACGATAAACAATGCCTGTTAGAGAATCGGTGACCCAAACATTTCCGTCAGCTGAAACAACAATATCAAAAAAAAAAAAAAAAACTTGGCTGTAATCCAGGCTTCCTGCTCCGAGAAGATATGCAAAAAGTGTTGAATCGTAGTCGGCAGGATACCGCATATATACCGATTTTGTAGTTAAAGCAGCGTGTAGGTCATCAAGAGATGCTTGAAAAAATTTCTGAGGTGAAGAAAATGCATCAAGTAGAAATTCATTAAGCACATCAAGAACTGCCGTAAACTCCTCATTCGTTCGTGAAAGGGCAAGACGGCTTGTTTGATAACCTGTATTAATTATAAGCATTTCCGGTGATTCAAGATGTGTTTCTATTGGAGCAGAGCCTGTAAACTTGTTTTTTATTAAATCAATCAGGTTTGAAACGGGATTATTTGTAAAATTAACAAAAAAATTATAGCCGTCATCCGACCATAATTTTTTCGTTGACAGTACCTGACTGCCTAATATGAAATTCAAAATTACAAGCGCTGCAAGAACAATACTTTTAATACGTTCTTTCATTCAAAATCCTTTCAAATATTAACCAAAGAAGTTTTTAATAGTAACAGTTACGCTTTTAAGTCTATCAACTGTGCTCTTTTTAATTTTGTTAATACCTATTCTGACAACCTGAGAACCAGATGAATTTTCAGCATATACAATAAAAGTATTGCTATCATCTGTTAAATCAACAACGGTGCTGTAAAGACCACTTGCGCCGATTTGACGCGAACCGGTTACCAGCTTGCCTATATTTTCTGATGGGCTATATTTATAAACAGTAACCGTAGTACCTGAAGCCCCTGTTGCAGAAATAGTATAGGTTTTGTCGGACGTACTGGCTGAAAGCGACTCAGGCCGCTTAATAGTAATAATGTCAGAACGTGATCCGGCAACGTTAGCAGGAATGGTTGCACCGTATGATGCATAACATACGGAGGGTAATAGCAGTGTTAGAGACAGAAGCATTAACATAACCATTACAAATAACTTGCTTTTCACACATATCCCTCCTTTTGCTTAAATTATCCTTTTTTTATATTATAACATATAATTATTACAAAACAATTACAACAGCTTTAAAATGATAAAACATTTACAAATCTTTGAAACTAATTTGGCTAATATTACGTCGTCGGAATGGTTATTGTAACATCCGTGCCCTTATCTACCTCGCTGGTTATTGATATATTTCCGCCCATTTCATCCATTATTTGCTTTGCGATGGCAAGGCCAAGCCCTGTGCCTCCGGTATCCCTAGAACGCGCTTTATCAACACGGTAAAAACGTTCAAATATTCGAGGAAGATTTTCTTTGGGAATACCAATTCCGGTATCAGAAACCTTTATATATACATCGCTGTAAATTCTGCCAGTGTAAACATTGATATGCCCTCCAGCGGGTGTATATTTAATTGCATTTGACAATATATTTATTACAACCTGTTCTATCTTATCGCGGTTAGCAAGAAACTCTCCTGCCGGGTTCATTTCACGATAATTTATAGTAAGTTTTTTCTCCTTTGCGGTAATTCGCATACGCTCTACAAGTCCCTCAGTAAAATGCCTTAAGTCAATTGATTCCGGCGGACGGGTGTCGGGACGCTTTTCATCAAGCCGCGACAGAGTGAGCAAATCGCGTACAATACGTGTCATGCGGTCTGCTTCTTTTGCGATTACATCAAGAAACCTGTTTTGTACATCACGGTCGTCAAGCGGTGTATCCATCAATGTTTCAGCGTATGATTTTATTGTAGTAAGAGGAGTTCTTAGCTCGTGCGAAACATTTGCAACAAATTCACGTCTTGAAAGTTCAAGTTTTTCCTGGGTTGTTATATCGTGCAAAACGACTAAGACGCCATCCGGCTTTGAGTCTTTTATAATAACCGCAAAAGTAAAACGTATAAACTTGCTTCCGAGAGCAATGTTTTTCTCAATGGGCTCATCATGTTTTATATAAAGAAGGTTACCCATTTTAATGTCTATATTAAGCTCGTTAAACAGCGAATCAAAATTCACACCGCCAATATAGCTTACGCCTATAAGTTTCTGAGCTTCAGGGTTTATATGTATAAGCTCGCCTGCCTGATTAAAGGCGAGGATTCCGTCGGTCATGTTTTGAAGAATTGTTTCAACTTTGGTTTTTTCTGAATTTACCTCATCAATCGTTGCAGATAGGGCAGAGGACATGTATCTGAACATGTTCGACAGCCTGCCTATTTCATCAGACGCGCTTGAAATAGGTATGCTTTCAAAGTTTCCCGCAGCAATTCCTTCAGCGCGTTTGGTAAGAGTTATAATTGGTGAGGAAATTGTTTTGCCCAGCAAGTATCCTAAAAGCATTGTTATAATAATGGAAATTATAAGAGAACGAATCATTGCAAATAGAATATTGTTAGCAATACTGTTTATCTCATCTTTGGTATCTCGGATATATATTATATATAACGGTTCGTCTTCGCCAATACTCACCGCATAGTCCATATATGGCATTTGTGAATTTACAAGATTGCCTCGCGCGCCGCTCATAGCGGATATGATATTATCACTCATATCAAGATTAAGGCTTTTTTCTGCATCAGAGGTATACAGGACTTGTGCAGTCCTTGCATCAAGGATACAGTAAAAACGGTATGTGTCGATGCCTAACGGACCTATATATGATATAATAGTTTTATTCAAGTTTTGCAACCCGTCATCCTGACCTGCTGTTTTAGACAATTCATTGACAAAAGAATCGGTAAATACCTGTTCCATCATCATTTTAAATTCATTATTATAAAAATTGATTATATTTGTTGTAAGGAACGAACCGATAACAATGACAATTGTTAAAATAAGCAGGACAAATATGGCAATTATTTTATATTGTATGCTTTTAAACATTTTTACTGTGCCTTGTTAAAATAATACCCAACGCCGCGTTTTGTTACAATATACCGTGGCATTCCTGCATCATCTTCAATTTTTTCGCGAAGTCGGCGAACAGTAACGTCAACTGTACGGACATCACCGTAGTATTCGTATCCCCACACATTTTCAAGAAGATTCTCACGAGAGAAAATTTTGTCAGGCTGCTGTGCAAGAAATTTCAAAAGTTCAAATTCACGTAATGTTATATCGATAACTTTTCCACGCTTTTGAACCTCATAGCGTTCTATGTTGATTACAAGATCACCTGAAACAATGGTATTAGCAGGGTTTTGAGGAGTCTGCGTTGAGTCGATAGACATACGTCTTAAATTTGCTTTAACACGTGCGGTAAGTTCGCGAATGGAAAATGGTTTTGTAATATAATCATCTGCCCCAAGCTCAAGCCCGAGAACTTTATCAACTTCTTCCTCACGCGCGGTGAGCATAATAATCGGTGTTGAGGATTTCTCACGGATTTTTCTGCATACCTCAAAGCCGTCCATTTTAGGAAGCATTACATCCAGCAAAATCAAATCAGGATTCTCTTCAAGAGCAAGAGAAAGCCCTGCCGCACCGTCGGTGGCAACAAGCACATTATACCCTTCTTTTATAAAGTTAAATTTTAATATATCAACAATATGCGGATCGTCTTCAATTATAAGCACGCATCTTTCTTCCATAATCGGCTTCCTTTCATAGTTTCTTATTTATATATTTTAGCAGATTTTTCGATTAATTTCAATAGGGTTTGTGAATTTGTAACAAAAATAAAATTGGCGAATAAATTATGAAGAATTTAAAAAATCTATGAACTCTGGGTTATATCAGCAAATTATATTGAAAAACTTTTACCAGTATGTTATAATAAAAGCAGTACAAGAAAAAAAGTATATTTGTATTGTATAATGGTATTATATATAAGATAGAATATATAATACAGATATAGTGAATACGAGGAAAAAACAGGCAGTTTTGTAGAAAGGATTGATGCAAATGGCAATAATAATTAATAACGAGCTGGGCGAAATCAGTATAAACCAACACGTGATTTCAAAAATTGCCGGTGCGGTAGCTACAAAATGCTACGGCGTTGTCGGTATGGCGTCAAGAAGCAAGAAAGACGGTCTGGTTAAGCTTTTGAATATTGAAAATATAACACGCGGAATTAAAGTGGAAAGTGTTGATGGCGGGCTTACAGTTGAGATGCATATAATTGTTGAATACGGTGTTAATATAAATGTTATATGTGACAGTATAATTCATAATGTAAGTTACAGGGTAAACCAGACTACAGGGCTTGAGGTGAAAAAGGTAAATGTTTTGGTGGAATCAGTAAGGGTAGACAAATAAGTCGGAAAGGAACGAAAAGATGATTGACGGTCATATGATTGCGTCAGGGTTTATTTCCGGCGCAAATATGTTATATAATAAACGGCATGAGGTTGACGCATTAAATGTATTTCCTGTCCCTGACGGGGATACAGGTACAAATATGTCAATGACTTGTACTGCTCTTGCAAGGGCCCTTGCCGAGATAAAGAGCGATTCGGTTTCAAAAATATGTGATACTATGTCCTATGCTACTCTAAGAGGTGCACGCGGAAATTCCGGTGTTATTTTGTCGCAGTATTTCCGGGGTATGGCAAAGTATATGAAGGGAAAAAATGAATGCAGCGAAATAGATTTTGCTCAAGGGTTAAAGAGCGGCTCGGATGCTGCATATGCAGCGGTTATGAATCCGACAGAGGGGACTATTCTTACTGTGGGAAAAGCTGCTGCGTTGGCGGCGGTTTCTGCGGCATTAAACGGAGCGGATCTTGAGGCGACAGTGAAAGCGGCGCTTGAAGAGGGCAAGAGGACTCTTGCAAAAACTACCGATATGCTGCCAGCACTTAAAAATGCCGGAGTGGTTGATGCTGGGGGACAGGGCTGGATTTTTCTGCTTGAGGGATTGTATTTGGCAATTAGCTCTTCTCCGGTTGAGCGGGATGAGGCTATTGTTGCGGAAAATAGCAGTGCCGGTAGCGGAACCGATACTTCAACTGAAAATATCAAGTATGCTTATTGTACTGAATTTATTGTAGAAAAAAGTAATCCTGAAGTGAATGTTGTTGCGTTTAAACAGAGTATTGAGCCGAAAGGCGATTGTATGCTGGTTATTGATGATGACGAAATAGTAAAGGTGCATATCCATACTAATAATCCGGGATATGTGCTTGAGCGTGCAGTAAAACTTGGGTCAATGATAAATATTAAAATTGATAATATGCGTTTTCAGCATCAGAGCATTATTGACCGTAAGGAAGAAAATAAACCGCAGGAGCCAGAAAAAACTTACGGATTTGTTGCCGTGTGCGCAGGAGATGGGCTTGAAAATATTTTAACTGAGCTGGGCGTTGACAAAGTGATACGCGGCGGTCAGACAATGAATCCGAGTACCGAGGATATTATAGAAGCGGTAAATAGGGTAAATGCAAAGACTGTTTTTGTATTTCCAAATAATAAGAATATAATTATGGCAGCAAATCAGGCGGCACAGATATGCGAGAAGGAAATTGTTGTTGTGCCTTCAAAAAGCGTGCCGGCAAGCGTGGCTGCAATGCTTAAATTTGACTCAGAGAAAAGTAGTGAAGAAAACAGTGCAAAAATGAAAAAAGCGGCTGAATCAATTAAGACGGCACAGATAACCTATGCTGTCCGTGATACCCAAAGCAATGGTAAGACCATTTTGGAGGGGGATATAATAGGTGTGGATGCAAAAGGTATAAGCAGTGTCGGCAAGGATCCTGTGTCTGTGCTTGTAGAAGAGGTTGAGACGATATATGATGATGAAAATGATGAATTTATAACGCTCTATTACGGCGAAGACACATCTAAAGAAGACGCTGAAAGAGCAGCAGAAGAAATAGAAAACCGGTTCCCTGATTCGGAAGTAGCGGTGAGATACGGCGGTCAGCCGCTATATTATTATATAGTATCGGTAGAATAACGGTTTTAGATAAAGAAAGGGGCTTTCCGGCTTGTATTCGCGAGATTTTTTTCGCGAAACAGGAGTATGAAAGCTTCTTTGCGTTTAAGGATGGTGTGAATGGATAAATTAACTGCAATAAACGGCATAGGTGAAAAACGTGCTCAAAGCCTGAAAAAACTGTCTATTGAAACCATAGATGACCTTCTGTACTATTTTCCGCGGGGGTATGAGGATAGGAGAAGTGTAGTCAGTTTATCCGATGCACCGATAGGCGAGAATGTATGTATACGTGCAAAGGTGTTTTCGCGCGTCAGCGAAACAAGGGTGCGTAAGAATATGACAATATATTCGATGATAGTAAATGACGAAGCAGATACAATGCGTATTATATGGTATAATAATAAATACGTAAAAGGTGCTTTCCGCGAGGGAGAAGAGTACATATTTTATGGAAAAATTGTGATAAACCGAGGTAGAAGGGAACTGGTAAACCCGGTTTATGAACGTGCGGATAAACAGAAGTTTACAGGGGTAGTAGTGCCGATATATCCGCTTTGTGAGGGGATAACCCAGACAACGATGCGTTCTGCAATAAAAGCGGCACTGGAAGCAAAGAACAATATTCCGGAGTATTTGCCGGCGGAAATTAGGGAAAAGTACAGGTTATGCGAATTGAACTTTGCGATTAAAAACATACATTTTCCGGATAGTTTAAATAGCTATGAGATTGCACGAAGACGATTCGTGTTTGAAGAGTTTTTTATGATGCAGCTGGCAATTATGAGAAGGCGAAGAAGTGCGGCAAATATAAAACGGGCCCCGTTCATATGTACTGATTATACAGATTTTGCGTTAAAATTGCCTTATGAGCTGACTGGAACGCAAAAAAAAGTAATATCGGAAATTGCTGCTGATTTTCAATCCACGACAGCTATGAGCCGGCTTGTACAGGGTGATGTCGGTTCGGGCAAAACGGCGGTGGCTGCGAGTGCAATGTATATGGCAGTAAAAAGCGGAAAGCAGGCAGTGCTGATGGCGCCGACCGAGATACTTGCAATTCAGCATTTTGAAAGCTTTTGTGGTATGTTTAAAGAGTTTAATATCAAAATAGTTCTTCTTACTTCATCATCAAAGGAAAAGAAAAAAACTTTGCAAATAATAGAGTCGGGAGAGGCAGATATTATAATCGGAACGCATGCGCTTATTGAGGATAGAGTCGTGTTTAAGAATCTGGGACTTGCAGTTACAGATGAACAGCATCGTTTTGGAGTAATGCAGAGAAATCGGTTAATAGAGAAAGGAAAAGCTTGTGATGTGCTGGTAATGACTGCAACTCCTATACCAAGAACACTTGCTCTGATACTTTACGGGGATTTGAAGGTGTCGGTGATTGACGAGCTTCCGCCAGGCAGAAAGCCGGTTAAAACATATGCTGTTGGTGAAAATATGCGAAAGCGTGTATACGATTTTATGGCAAAGAATATACGAGAAGGAATGCAGGCGTATGTTGTCTGCCCGCTTGTTGAGGAAACCGAAAAATCCGATTTAAAGAATGCGGTGGAACTTTGTGATAAGCTGTCAAAATCGTACGAGGATTTTAAGGTCGGGCTTTTGCATGGCAGGATGAAACCGCGGGAAAAAGAGGAGGTTATGGCGGATTTTGTGTCAAAGAGAATAAACGTTCTTGTGGCAACGACTGTTATTGAAGTGGGCGTAAATGTTGTGTCAAGTAATATCATGATAGTTGAAAATGCTGAGCGGTTTGGGCTGTCGCAGCTTCATCAGCTTCGAGGCAGAGTTGGAAGAGGGGAGAAACAGGCATATTGTATTTTGATTGCACATGGAAACAGCGAAGTTATAAAAAAACGTATGGAAACAATGTGCGTTTCAAATGATGGATTTTATATTTCGGAGCAGGATTTAAAGCTTAGGGGTCCGGGTGATTTTTTTGGTACGCGTCAGCATGGGCTGCCAGAGTTAAAAATAGCTGACTTGATTGAGGATGCGGATGTTTTGTATATGGCGCAGAATGCAGCAGCATCAGTGGTGAGTGATGACCCTCAGCTTGAGAAAGAGGAGAATGCCGGACTTAAAGAGCG
>CALXUL010000193.1 GCA_944391635.1 uncultured Clostridia bacterium
TAGCCCAATAAAAATAGAGCTGATTTTTGGAGCAAAATCAACTCTATTGCCTGCTTTGCCGGCGCACACAGGTACGTTAAAAGACAAATGCGGAAAAAGCAGGCAATAGAGTTGATTTTGCTCCAAAAATCAGCTCTATTTTTATTGGGCTATATATGCCAATAAGTTTTAGATAATTTATAATCCGCTCATTTTGCCCTTTAATGCTATTGTAAATTTTCAGTACCGTGCAGGGCAAATCTCCGGTTTGCCGGTAATTTTAATAAATTAATGTCATTACCTGTTTGCGGCAGAATGACTTTTCAGTCAGCCTGAACAGAGATATTTAAAATAATTATAAACTTTTTATAAACTCTATTGACAAAGTTGTTTTACAATTGTAAAATACAGTTAGACAAATGTAAAATAAGAGGTGCAGATAAGATGAAAAGGTTACCCGACAGCGAGCTGGAGATTATGATGATAATATGGGATGCAAAAGAAGATGTGACGTCTGAGTACATAATGCAGAGGATAGAGAAGAAGTGGGCAAAGCCGACGGTGCTGAATTTTTTGGCAAGGCTGTGCGAGCGGGGATTTTTAGAGCGTGCCAAAGACGGCAGACAGAATATTTACCGCCCGACGGTGGGGATAGACGAATACCAGAAGCGTGCGGCAAGGGATTTTGTTAAAAGAGTTTTCCATAACTCACCGACGGGGCTTTTGGCGGCATTATGGGATTCGGGGGAAATATCCCGAGAGGAACGGCAGATGCTTAAAGATTACATAGAAAGTGACGGAAAGATTGATTGATGACTGATATGGTGATAATTTCGGCGCAGGTGGCTCTGATGGCGATTGTTTTAATAATAGCGTCAGTGCTGACAGATAAAAAATACCGTGTAGGATGGCGGTATTATGTATTTATTCTGCTTGCGGTAAGGCTGCTTATTCCGGTGCGGCTGACGCTGCCGTTTACGGTGGTTAATTTGCCAAAGCCACTTGAGATGCCGCCGGTTATGGAATATATAGAGCAGGTGCCGGAGACGGGGAATGTTTACGAGGAGTTTGAAGTTTCCCAAAACAGCGAGCCTGTACAAACGGTTAAAAAGCGTGTAATTACACCGACGGGGGTTTTGTATATAATATGGCTTGGCGGTGCGGCAGGGATTATTATATGGAATATGGGGAGATTTTTATATGTACTGCGCCGGCTTAAAAGGAATAGCGTATTCTTAAAAAAATGCCGTAGAATAGAGGTGCGCCTGTCCGACAAGATAGAATCGCCGTTTCTTATTGGATATATTAAACCGTATATATTTATTCCGGAGGGCATATATACCGATGAAGAACAGGAAAAGGTTATACTTCACGAAATGACACATTACCGGCGGGGTGATTTGTGGGTAAAACTATTATTCTTATTTGCGCTGGCAGTTCACTGGTTTAATCCTGTGATACATATTATGATACGGCGCGCGGTGCGGGATATGGAATATTCGTGTGATGATGCGGCGATTAGGGAAAAAGATGATGAGTACCGGCGTGAATACTGCAAGGGGATTTTGAAAACGATAAAGGAAAGGGGCAGAAGAAAATGAGAAATCCAATGCTGTCAACAGGATTTTCAGAGAGTGCAAAGAATGCGAAAAAACGGTTTGAAAATATATTTTCAAAGAGTAAAAAGCGCGGCGGAGGGCTTTTTTTGGCAGCGGTGTCGATGACGGTAATATGCGGCTTGTGTATTGCCTGCACCGGCAGCTCAACCATAGGTATAATAGGCGGCTCGGACGGACCGACCAATATTTTTGTTACCGGAAAAGACGGTGATATTGCGGGCACCTTATATGATATGCGGCAAAAATATGTCGGAAACGCATCCGGCGTCGGTGCGCTGATTGGTGCGGCAGGCTTTTCATATACCGATGGGTTTGAGCTTTATACCGACAGCGAGCCATACGGCGTGGGGGTATATACCTATGTTGATTCAATGACTGATGCGGAAAAGGAAGATTTTTCACGCGCGGCGGCGGTGCTTATCTGCCTTATAGATAACTGTGACCAGGTAAAATTTGTAAATCGCACAAGCGGAGAAGTGCTTTGTGAAACTACGCGCAGCGAATGGGACGGGAAGCTGGAAAAAACGCTTGCAGAATATGCGGCGGACAAGGAAAGTTTTTGCGAATTGTTTGAGAAGATGGCAGCCGGCAGGGAAAATAACGATGATTTTCTGGGTGCGGCGATTATAAATAAGAATTCCGGCTCAGACTCGTATAATGATAGGGTGCATCCTGTTCTCGGAGAGCAGATTATAAAAAAGAACTCAGGCTCATACCTTGGAGGCGAAACATGCGGTGAGGGGCATATTCTGCTTGGTTCTTCCGAGATAGACGAGGGTACGGCTTATTATCTTCTTACCACATACGGCGAATATGGATTTGAAAACGGATATTTTGTCAAGGTGGCAGGTACAGGTGTAATTCCGGTTCGGATTGTTACCGATAAAAACGGGAATGTTACCGAATACCAGGAGCCGAAAGACGGTTCGCTCTGGATGGATTCATTAAAGGAGATCTTCCCTGAGCCCTATCTCAGTCAGGCAGTAGATGCGACAGGCGGCGGAGAGGTATATGAAATACTCTCGGCGCAGGAACACC
>CALXUL010000194.1 GCA_944391635.1 uncultured Clostridia bacterium
CAATAATGCACAGATTGCTGTCTCAGCAGTCAGACCGGAGCAATATCCGAAGTCTGAAGTACCGGAATTTGCATTTGTAGGCAGGTCGAATGTGGGGAAAAGTTCTTTAATAAATCGGCTTTTAAACAGGAAGTCTTTAGCAAGGGTAAGTGCGACGCCAGGAAAAACAATTACAATTAATTTCTATAACATAGACGATTCAATATATCTTGTTGACCTTCCTGGCTATGGGTATGCTAAAAGAAGCCGTGAAGAAATTTCTTCCTGGGGTGATATGATAGAAGAATATCTTCATACAAGACCGCAGCTCAGGCAGATTTTTCTGCTTGTCGATTCAAGGCATGCACCGACAAAGGACGATATAATGATGCTTGAATGGATAAGAACTGTACGTCCGGATGATGTTGTGATAGCGATTGCCACCAAGACTGACAAGCTAAACAAAACTGAGCGTGAAAATAATCTTAATATGATATATGATAAGCTTGAGCTTACAGAAGATGATGTGCTTGTACCCTTCTCAACTAAGGGAGAAGATGGAAAAAATACGGTTTGGGATATGATAAATCTGCTGTTAACGGAGGAATAACGGCAGCCGTTAGCTTCGGAGGGATAAAATGAAGAAGTTAGTAACGATAATAGCGATTGCTTCAGCGGCGGCGCTGGTATATTACTGTGTAAGGTATATACAGTCACCTGTATCGACAATGGCGGCGTATAGTGTAGTACACGAACAGGTTATTAATGCTGATGCATATATTGTGCGGGATGAAACGGTGTATAATGCTCCAACAGGCGGTACGTTTTATAGTTATACGCGTGAAGGAGCAAGAGTTGGAAAGGACAGGACTCTTTGTACGGTATATGAGGGAGCTGTAAGCGAGGATATACTCCAGGAATTGGGAACGGTTAATGCAAAAATAAGTGAGTTAAGCACAACAGTAGTAGATGAATCGGTCTTTATGCTTGACGGCGGCTCGACGCAGTCAAGACTGGTTCAGATAGAATCCGAGATAGAAAAGGCAGCAGCACAAAATGATGTAGCTAAAATATCTCAATATAAAAAAGAAATAAATTCTATCGCATCAGGTGAGAGCGTACAGTCAAATTCACAGACCCTTGAACAGCTTCAGGCACAAAAAAATGAAATAGAGTCACAGATTACAATACCGCGTCATGATATAGTATCGAGTGTTTCAGGTATATATTCTGTTGTGGTTGATGGATATGAGGGGATATTGACGCCGGAGGCTGCAAAGACGATGAATGTGGAAAACTTTGCGAAGATAGCGCCACAAGCCGAAACTCCAACGCCTGAGGCGACACCAGAAACAGAGGAACAGACAAGCACACAGACGGTATCGGGCGGTGACGGTGTGTGCAAGGTAATAGATAATCATGAGTGGTTTGTTATGGCGCTGGTAGACCGGGAGCAACTTGAAGGCATAGAAGTAGGTCAGACGGTAGGTCTTAGGTTTGGAAAACTTCCTGGAGAGGAAACTACGGCAGAACTTATCTCAATATCAAATGACCCACAAGGTCAGACAAAAGCAGTATTAGTGTTTTCATGCAAGAGTTATCTTGAGGGAGTATTTTCAATACGGACAAGCGATATTGAAATTATAACCGAAAGTTATGAGGGGTTTTCGGTGCCCATACACGCGATAAGGGTGGTAGACGGTCAAAATGGAGTTATGGTAAATAATAGCGGGCGGGAAGTTTTTAAACCCTGTGAGATTATATATACGGATGAGGAAAAGGGTACGGCGATAATCCAGCCTGATACTGATGACCAGAATAAAACCCTTCAGGAACTTGATATGATAATAATTGGAGAAAAATGACAGGGAGATGAGCTTGTATGGGCGAAATATCAGACAGGGTATCAGAAGTGTTAAAAAGGATAGAGTCGGCAAAAAAAGATCCATCAAAAGCTGTGACGCTTGTTGCTGTAACAAAAACGCATCCTCCTGAGATGATAAATGAAGCAATAGATGCAGGCGTTACAGATATAGGCGAAAATAAGGTACAGGAGATACTTGAAAAATATGAGAAGGTAAAACCTGTCAGATGGCATATGATTGGGCATTTGCAGACTAATAAGGTGAAATATATAATTGATAAGGTGTGCCTGATTCATTCGGTGGATTCGATAAAGCTGATGGATGAAATAGAACGCCAGGCTGAAAAACACGGAATAGATATGAAAATACTTATTCAAGTTAATATTACAGGCGAAGAATCAAAATTTGGAATTAAGCCGGAGGAACTGGAGGAATTATTAGTTCATGCAGGAGATCTAAAACATGTCAAAATAGAAGGATTAATGACGATATTGCCCAAAATTGACAGCGACTTTTCAAGAAGATTACATTTTAATGACATATTTAACAAGTTTGTTGACATTTCACAAAATAAATATGATAATGTTACTATGAAATATCTCTCTATGGGTATGAGCGGCGATTATGAAATTGCCGTGGAGTGCGGTTCGAATATGGTGAGAGTGGGAAGCGCGATATTCGGAATGAGAAATTATACATAAAATTTCATAAAACAGGAGGAAATAGGTATGGGTTTTGTTGAATCGGTAAAGGATATGTTCGGTTTCGGCGGCTATGATGATGAGTACTATGATGATGAGTACTATGATGACGAAGAGGAAGAATATGAGGAAAAATCACATTCATCCATGTTTGGAAACAGAAAAAACAGTAAGGTCGTTCCGATCAATCCTCAAAGCTCACAAGCAAGAATTGTTGTATTAAAGCCAAAATGCTTTAATAATTCTACGGCAGTGGCAGACGAGCTGAGAAAAAGAAGACCTGTAATTGTTGATGTCGGAGCGCTTGATCCTGACGAAGCAAGACGTGTAGTTGATTTTATTTCAGGTACAGTTTACGGCATTGACGGTAAAATGCAAAAGATAACGAGTGGTATTTTTGTTGCAACACCGAGCCAGATAGATATTATGGGTGAGGTTGTTAAAGATACTGATGGTTCAGAGTGGAGTTTTATTTAATAACTATTTAACATAAGAAAAAACAAAGGCATTGCGCCCTATTATTGAGGTACAATGCCTTTTGTATGATAAAAAGCTTGATGTATAGTGAGAGGCGTTGATGTCAAATTAATGACGATAATATGCTGATAAGGCGTGTGCTTGACACGCAGGTTTTGACTGAGAAATATCAGTCAGCAAGATTTACCGATTTTTTAGACGAGGCGCAGCAGGAAATAATTAAGTCGGAAATCCAAGCTGGAAGAATTGGCGAATGCGAATGGTTCGGCGGATATACGTCTGCTATGCGTAAAATGGCAGGTTTTTTTCCGGATTGGCAGGAGGCGAGTGCAGATGAGTTTCCTATTAAAGCTGTCAAGATACACAAAAAAGGTGCGGCAAATCTAACGCACCGCGATTATTTGGGAAGTATTATGAGCTTGGGTATCGAACGTAAGAAAATTGGTGATATTCTGGTTACAGATGACGGAGCATATGTATTTGTGGCTGAAGATATAGCAGGATATGTAGTGGAAGGAATAGATAAAATTGCACGCTGCGGCGTTAGATGTGAGCTGGTTTCAGGTTCGCAGATAGAAATTCCTGAACCAAAATTTAAGGTTTTGGATGTAGTAGCAGCGAGCAGGCGGCTTGATGCGGTAGTTGCGGCGGTATGCGGATTTTCAAGAAAAGCAGCGTCAGAATATATTGCATCGGGAAAATGCAGTGTAAATCACAGACCGGCTGGCAGAGGTGATGCGTCGGTTTGTGAAGGCGATATTTTATCGCTTAGGGGGATAGGACGAGTTGAAATTGAATCCGCTGGCAGCCAAACGCGCAGCGGACGTATTCACATCAGAATAAAAAAATTCATATAGGGAGCGTGGATTTATGCTTACACCGATAGATATTCAGAATCAGGATTTCGCGGTTAAACTGCGCGGTTATGACGCAGATGAGGTAGATGATTTTTTAGATATGCTCGGTGCGGATTATGAGAAACTTTATAAAGAAAATATAGAGCTTAAAGACCGCATAGCATCGCTTAAAAATTCAGTTGAACATTATAAAAGTATGGAGCAGACTTTGCAACAGTCTATAATGCTTGCACAGACTGCGGCAGAAGATATAAAGAAAAATGCGGCTCAGAAAGCCAATGTTATAGTAAATGAAGCGCAGAATAAATCTGCTGATACACTTCGTGCTACTGATGAGGAGCTGTCAAGAAAACGTAATGAATTGGTAGCTCTTAAAATGGAAATAGAAAATTATAAAACCAGAATTAAAGGAAATTGTAACGGACTGCTTGAAATGTTGGAAAAAATGGAGTAAAATATAAGGGACGGAGTAATGCCGTCCCTAAACTTGTTTTATGTGAAAGGAAGATTCATCGATGTGTGAAAACTGCAAGGATTATACCAAATCGGTAAACCTGCCGAAAACTGATTTCCCGATGCGTGCAAATCTGCCGCAGCGCGAGCCCGACACGCTTGAGTATTGGGAAAAGATTGATTTATACAAAAAGTTGGTTGAGCGTAACCGCGGCAAAAAGCCGTTTATTTTGCATGACGGACCTCCGTATGCAAATGGCGATATTCATATGGGGCATGCGCTTAATAAGATACTTAAGGATATAATAATAAGATATAAAACGCTTGCAGGATTCTATGCACCGTATGTGCCGGGCTGGGATACGCATGGTCTGCCGATAGAGCAGCAGGCAATCAAGAAACTCGGCATAAACCGCCACGAGGCAGGTCCGGTTAAATTCCGTCAGGCTTGTCGTGAGTTTGCGCTCAAAAATGTAGAAAATCAAAAGCAACAATTTAAGCGCTTGGGCGTTATCGGCGACTGGGACAACCCATATTTGACATTAAAAAATGAGTTTGTCGCAACACAAATTGAAGTGTTTGGCGAGATGGCAAAGAAGGGGCTTATTTATAAAGGTCTTAAGCCTGTTTATTGGTGTCCTCATTGTGAAACAGCGCTTGCGGAGGCTGAAATCGAATATGCCGAGGATAAAACAAAATCAATATATGTGAAATTTGAAGTAAAAGATGATAAAGGTCTTTTCGCCGGTTTGGATAAGGTGTATTTTGTTATCTGGACGACCACAACCTGGACTTTGCCGGGTAATGTTGCAATATGCCTTAATCCTGAATTTGAATATTCGGTTGTTAAGATGTCTAATGGCGAGACCTATGTAATTGCAACAGAACTGATTGATTCGGTTATAGAGGCGGCTGGGCTTAGTAAAGATTATGAAATACTTAAAAAATATACCGGAAGAGAGCTTGAATACGTAGTATGTAAGCATCCGTTTATAGACCGTGATTCTATAGTAATAGTTGGAGATCACGTAACGCTTGATGCGGGTACCGGCTGTGTTCATACTGCACCGGGATTTGGTGCGGAGGACTATCAGGTATGCTGTAATTATCCGGAAATAGAAAAGATAGTACCGGTTGACAGTAAGGGCTATCAGACCGAAGAAGCAGGAGAATTTGCAGGACTTTATTATGAGGATTCCAATGAGAAGATACTTGCAAAATTAATAGAACTCGGGGCGCTTCTGGCACAAAAGGATATGGTGCATCAGTATCCGCATTGCTGGAGATGTGATAATCCTATTATATTCCGTGCAGCAGACCAGTGGTTCGCATCGGTTGATGCGCTTAAAGAGGACGCGGTAAAGGCAATCAAGGGTGTAAAATGGATACCGCAGTGGGGCGAGGATAGAATAACCTCAATGGTTGTGGACAGAAATGACTGGTGTATATCACGTCAGAGAACATGGGGTGTTCCGATTCCTATTTTCTACTGTGAAGAATGCGGCAAAGAACTGATAAATGATGAAACAATAAAGGCAGTAAGTGAGCTTTTTAGGACAAAGGGTCCGGATATGTGGTGGGAGCTTGATGCGTCCGAGATTTTGCCGAAAGGAACAAAATGTGAGTGCGGATGCGATCGGTTTGTAAAAGAACATGATATAATGGACGTGTGGTTTGACTCGGGTTCATCGCATAAAGCTGTATGCGGAGCAAGGGATGACCTTGTGTATCCTCCCGATATGTATCTGGAAGGAAACGACCAGTACAGAGGCTGGTTCCAGTCATCACTTTTAACAAGTATTGCAACGACCGGAAAAGCTCCGTATAATATTGTTATAACTCATGGAATGATTCAGGACGGCGAAGGACACAAGATGTCCAAATCTAAAGGCAATTCTATCTCGCCGCAGCAAATTATAGACCAGTACGGCGCGGATGTGCTGAGGCTTTGGGTGGTATCTGCTGATTACAGAACAGACATGAGAATGTCTAATGAAATGTTAAAACAGTTGTCCGAAGGCTACCGGAAGATACGTAATACCGCAAGATATATATTGTCTAATGTAAATGATTTTGACCCGAATAAAGATATGGTAGCTTACAAGGATATGCTTGAGATAGACAGATGGGCTGTTATAAAGCTTAATAAATTGATTGAAAAATCGGTTTCGGCTTATGAAAATTATGAGTTCCATATGCTTTATAACGCTATGATTAATTTCTGTATCGTGGAAATGAGTAACTTCTATCTTGATATACTAAAATCACGCCTTTATACAGAGAAGCCGGATTCATTCGAGAGAAGAAGCGCTCAGTCGGCAATGTATATGATTCTTGATGCTATGGTTAAGTTGCTTGCACCTGTGCTTGTATTTACGGCTGAAGAAATCTGGAAATTTATGCCTCATTATGACGGTGATGATAAAGTCAGCGTGATGTTTGCAAGTATCCCTGAGGTATCGGATGAGTATGTTGATGAGGCGCTGATGGCAAAATGGGACGAGATAATCGCTGTAAGAAATGACGTTAATAAAGCGCTCGAATTAATGCGTAATGAAAAGATTATCGGAAAATCTTTGGATTCAGAGGTTACTGTATACGCAAAAGGAAAATTGTATGAGCTGTTAAAGTCTATGGAGAGTGAGCTTGCAGAGATATTTATTACATCAAAGGCAGAAGTATCAGACAGCGAGGCTCCGGAAGAAGCATTTGCAGGCGAGGTAGTAAGAGTTATTGCAAAGGCAAGCGAATATGAAAAATGCGGCAGATGCTGGGTACATTCTGAAACTGTAGGTACGATTGAAGGCTTTGACGGGATATGCGCTGATTGTGTGCGTAAGCTTACAAAATAAATGAATATAATAGGGGGTGTGCGGGTTCTTTATAAAATTGTCGTTCATTTGCGAGGCGAAAGCCGGAAAAACAAAGGAGGCAAAAAGAATGTTAAAGAGAAATAGTTGTTTATTTTTGAGGGCGCAAAAGATTATTGTTGTAATACTGTTGATTCCGGTGTTTGCGGTAATAAGTGCCTGCGATATGACAGAAACCGGAGGATATGATTATCAGAGTCTGCTTGGACTGATGGGAAAAGATAAGTCGGATGTGCTGGAAAGCCTTGGAGTAGGTGAAGAACAGGCAGAGGTTCAAACGCAGGGTGACCAGGAAGAATATACGCTGGATGTGCCGATAGCTGGAAAATCGTACAAAGCGACTATTGCATTTTACAATGATGTATTTATGGCATTCGAGTTTGTGTTTGATGATATAAACACCGCCTACCAAAACGCAAAGAAATTAAGGGGCAGCATGGAAACCTTGTTTGGAGAAAAGACAACATACCCCGGTGTTGTATCGGATGGCAGCGCATATTTTGATGATGTTACCGATATTTCTGAAATTAAAGAACAGGTAACATATTATGAGGACTGGACGCCTGCAACCGATAGCGCACAGATGGAAAAGATGGCAGGCGAAAGAGAGTTTTCACGTATAGATATGCGCTTTAGTATGGCTGTAATGAAAGCAGACTATATTGTAGTAGGCGCTAAATACACTATGATTAGAGATTCTTTGTAAAGACAGTAGATTATAAACTATAACGGTTTGATTTAGTCTTGACAAAAGGGTGTGTTATGGTATATACTCAGTATAAACCGTGCGGCATATATACTTTCATTTTTGCACGGAAATAAAATTATAGGAGTGTTGTTTAAGATGAAAAAATATGTTTGTCCTTGTGGATATGTATATGACCCGGCAGTTGGTGACCCTGACAGCGGAATAGCTGCGGGTACAGCTTGGGAGGACGTGCCTGAAGATTGGGTATGCCCTGTATGCGGACTTGGCAAGGATGCTTTTGTTGAAGAATAAATATAGCTGATAAATAACCGCATAGCGCATGCTATGCGGTTATTTGTATTGTACCAAATTAAAGCGAATGTTGTTACATATATTTTACATTTTTATTAACGAATTTAAAATAATATTAAAAAAATTGCGAAAATACCTATACATTTTAAAAAATATATGTTAAAATATATCGTATAATAGTATAATTGTGCGGATAAATAATAATCAAAATTGTCGGGAGGAAAACAATGATAAGTAAAGCGTTTCAGAATATAGTATCGCAGATGGCAGAGGTTTTTCCCAAGAGATTTGGTATAGTGGATTCAAAAGGTCTGATACTTGCATCAAACGGGAGCGAGCTGCCGGATGATTTGGTAGAAGATTTAGTATATGCTGTCGGTGAGGATGGAAAAATATTTACAAAAGACGGGTTTACGGTACGTCCTATATCGGGAAAGCCGCTGCCTGAATACATAGTGTATGTGGAAGGGACGGATGAGGTGTCAAAATATTGCTGCAGTTGTGTTGGCGTTGCAGCAAGTAATGTTAGACATTATTATGATGAAAAATATGATAAGACTGTGTTTATGCAGAATATCATTTTTGACAATATGATAGCGTTTGATTTGCACCAGAAGGCAATGGAATTGCATGTTGATATTGACCTTCCGCGCGCTGTTTTCTACATAAAGGTAGAGAGCAAGGGTGATATGAGTATTTATGAAGTAATACGCAACATTTTCCCCGATAAAGAACATGATTTTGTTATAAATATAGATTCTGATAACCTGGTTCTGATAAAAGAACTTAAAGAAGTAGTGCCGACCGAGGAAATTGAGGCAATGGCGCAGCAAATAATAGACACTGTTCATACAGAGAGTATGATGCATATACTGATAGGTATAAGTGCGGTTGCAGAAAATATTAATAAGCTTAATAACGCATATAAAGAGGCGCAGGTTGCACTTGAGGTAGGAAAGGTATTTGATGAAGAAAAGCTTATTTTAAATTACGAGAATTTGGGTATAGGCAGACTTATATATCAGCTTCCTATCCGTCTTTGTGAATTGTTCTTGCAGGAAGTTTTCAAAAAGGGTGATATTACACTTTTGGATAGTGAAACTATACTTACTATTAACAAGTTCTTCGAGAATGATCTTAATGTATCTGAAACTTCAAGACAGCTTTTTGTTCACAGAAACACGCTTGTTTACAGGCTTGAAAAGATTTACAAGCTGACGGGGCTTGATCTTAGAAAATTTGATCAGGCAATAGTATTTAAGGTAGCGATGATGGTGCATAAGTATCTTGTGTCCAATCCTATGAAAATCTGACAGGTGGGAAATAATGATAGAATTAGTAAACGTGACAAAGGAGTATGAAAACGGCGTCGTTGCTTTGTCCGAAGTTAATTTGAAAATAGAAAACGGCGAATTTGTATTCTTAATCGGTTCATCGGGAGCAGGAAAAACTACCGTTACAAAGCTTTTGATGCGTGAGGAGAATGTTACATCAGGTCAGGTGTTCATTGATGGGAAGGATGTAACTCAGTTAAAGGATAAAGATATCCCATACCTTAGGCGGAATATGGGTGTTGTGTTTCAGGATTTTAGGCTTCTTGAAGATCGTACTGTTTATGAAAATGTAGAATTTGCAATGCAGATAGTAGGTGCGTCAAGGCGGGATATACGCCGCAGGGTGCCAACAGTGCTTAATATGGTGGGTCTTAATTATAAGGCAAAAATGTTTCCACGGCAGTTATCTGGCGGGGAGCAGCAAAGGGTCGCGCTTGCAAGGGCACTGGTAAATAACCCATCGTTGCTATTGGCGGACGAGCCTACGGGAAATCTCAACCCGGAAACAGCAATGGAAATAATGGAAATTTTTGAAAATATAAACGCTATGGGTACAACTATAATTATGGCAACCCATGCGCATGACATAGTTGACGCAATGCATAAGCGTGTTATTGCAATAGAGGACGGGCGAGTGGTCCGTGATCAGGTCGGGGGTGAATATCACAATTATGTCACGAATTAAGTATTTTTTTAATCAGGCAAAAAAGAATGTGATACGAAACGGGCTTATGAGCGTGGCTTCACTTTTTACAATAGTCTGCTGTTTGGTAATTTTGGGATTGTTTATGATTCTGTCCTTTAATGTGCGGACTATAACAGACCAGATAAAGGACCAATGTGAAATACAAATCTTTCTTGAGCCGGATACATCGCAGGAGCGTGTGGATGCAATATATAATGAAGTAGTTGCGTTGCCCAACGTGAAATCAGCAGAACTTTATACAAAATCCCAGATGTTTGAGGATATGAAAGCGACTATGTTTGAAGGCAGGGAAGATCTCATTGAGAGTTTTGATGAAGATGATAACCCATTTAGTGACTCATACAAAATAGTGCTTGACGATATTGCGCTTGCAGATGACACAGCGGAAGCTCTGGCTGGAATTGAAAATGTTGAGGAAGTGACAAATAAACAGAATATAGTTAATATTGTTCTTTCTATTTCCAAAAGCGCACAGCAGATAAGCATATGTATAATGCTTTTATTGTTGCTTGTTGCTGTTGTAATTATTTCAAACACTGTTCGGCTTACGGTATTTAACCGCAGAAAAGAAATAAATATTATGAAATATATCGGTGCAACCGACCGTTTTATACGTATACCGTTTTTGTTTGAAGGCGTTATGGTTGGTTTTCTTGGTGCAGTAATAGCATTTGTTTTGATGAGCGGAAGCTATTATCTGTTTTTAAAGTATATCCATTCGATAGATTTTTCATTATTTACGCTGATTGATGTAAAGCCTGTGGCTATATGGATGGGTATAGTGTTTGTAGTTGTTGGTTGCTTGATTGGCATGCTGGGAAGTGCAGTTTCAATGAAGAAATATTTGAAAGTATGATTTGTGTTTTATGTGGGGAAGTCTGAAAGGGTGTGGAAAATTAATGTCAAAGTCTTTGACAGGAAAAATTATGTGTGCGCTGCTGGCGGGAGTTATGCTGTTTTCGCAAACGGCATATGCTTCAAAAAGTGTTAATGATTTAAAAAGTGAACTGGAAGAGAAGAAAAAAGAAACTGAAAAACTTCAGGATCAAATTAAGGATAAACAGGCTGATAAGGATTCTGCCGTTGCGCGTATGAATGAACTTGATGTGCAGATTGTAGGTATCCAAAATGATATTGACAGCGTACAGGAAGTAATTGACGATAAGCAAAGCGAAATAAATGCAGCAAATTCAAAAATTGAAACGCTCAATGATGATATCGAAGATACAAAAGAGCAGCTCAAGGCGCGTATGAAAGTAATGTACGAATACGGTAGTACATCATATCTTGAAATAATCTTTGAGGCAAAAGGCTTCTCAGATTTGTTTACGAGAATTGCGGCTATTCGTGCAATAGTTGAACATGATAATGATGTGGTAGACCGTTATATTGGACAGATTGAAGAGATAGAAACACAAAAACAGACAATTGAAAATGAAAAACAGGAACAGATAGAGGCAAAGAATATTCTTACCGACAAACAGGATGAACTTGAAGTCTTGAAGGAAGAAAAAAATGAGGTAGTAAAACAGCTTGACAGTGATATAAATGAGCTAAAAGCACAGGAAAAGCAAAAAGAAAGTGACATGAATGCGATACAGTCGGAGCTTAATAAGGCGCTTGAGGCGGCAAATAAATCCTCCTCTACAACGGTTGTGTATAAGGGCAATGGCAAGTTTGGCTGGCCGTCTGCGTCATCGACCAGGATAACATCGAATTTTGGGTATAGAACACATCCTATATCGAGGACAAGATCTCTGCATCGAGGTATAGATATAGGTGCGCCATATGGTTCTAATGTACTCGCTGCGGAAGATGGCGTGGTTCTTACTGCCGGATATAACGGTAGTTATGGTTACTATATTACCATTAACCATGGCGGTGGATATGTTACTCTCTATGCGCATAATTCTAAGCTTTTAGTAAAATCGGGTGATAAGGTTACGCGCGGACAAGTTATTGCAAAGTGCGGTTCAACCGGTAATTCAACAGGTCCTCATATACATTTTGAGGTACAGGTAAACGGCGGGCTTGTAAATCCGCTCAGCTATTTATAAAGGTCAGTTCTGAAAGGATAATTCACAGTGAAGATTAATAAGTCGATTGTAATTACAGCGGTTATATCGGTTGTTCTGAGCAGCCTTATAACAAATACAGTTCGTGATGTCCAATACATAAACGATAATGGTAAGATTATGCGTAAGCTGTCTTCTGTGGTTGAGGTAATAAAAGATTATTCGATATACCAGCCTGATGATGAAGAATTGATGGATGTAGCAGCGGCAGCGACAGCAATGACTGTTAATGACCCATATACAAGATATTTTGATAAGGACAGTTTCCGTCAGTATATAGATTCTACTTCAAGCAGTTATTATGGTATCGGCGCAACCCTTCAGTCAAACCTTGAAACGGGAGTTGTAACGGTGTCTGAGTGCAGCGAAGGCGGACCGAGCGCACAGGCGGGAGTTATGCCGGGAGATATTCTAAAAGGTGTAGATGATATGGAATGTAATACTGACACCTTAAACGATGTAATTTCTTATATTAAGGATAAGGAAGAAGGTTCGGTCGTAGTACTGCATTTACAAAGAGGCGAAGAACTGTTGGATATTTCTGTTACGCCGTCGGTAGTACAAAGTGTGCTTGTTACAGGTCAGATGCTTGACGATAAGACAGGCTATATAAAGGTTAAGAATTTTGAGCGCAGCGAAGATGAAGAGGCAAGAACTGCATATGATGACTTTATGGATCAGCTGAATTCTCTGCGTGACAGCGGCATGACTCAGATGGTTATAGACCTTAGAGATAATCCTGGTGGGGATCTCGGTGTTGTGACAAGTATAGCAGATGAGTTTTTACCGCAGGGTGCAACAATAACGTATACAGAGGATAAGGATGGGAATAAGAGTTATATATACGCCCAGGAAGGTGGTATGGACTATCCTGTTGCGATCCTGACAAACGGCGGCAGCGCATCAGCGTCGGAGGTTTTGACCAGTGCACTTAAGGATAACGATAAAGCAATAATTGTAGGAGATAAGACTTACGGAAAGGGTATTGTTCAAAGACAGTTCCCGTTTGCAGATGGTTCTGGTATGACAGTTACCGTAGCAAAATATTATACACCGGCAGATATTTGTATACACGGTATAGGGATAGAGCCGGATGTGCCGTGCAGCCTTCCGTCAGGAACAACGCCGTCAGACTATACGGTAGATGATGACCCTCAGATTGCAAAAGCGGTTGAGGTATTAAATAACAAAACAGAAAACTAACAAGATGGCGGTATTGATTTTTCGATACCGCTTTTCTAATAAAAAGGGGGACATATACGTGCTGGCGCAGATTAACTCGTGCGGACTTATCGGGATAGACGGGTATGTAGTAAAGGTTGAGGCAGATGTTGGTAATGGTTTGCCGCATTTTGATGTGGTTGGATTGCCGGATGCGGCAGTCAAAGAGTCAAAACAGCGAGTGAATGCAGCAATTAAAAATTCGGGCTATGGTTTTCCATCTAAAAAAATAATCGTAAATCTTGCTCCGGCATCTCTTAAAAAGGAGGGCGCAGCATATGATTTGCCTATTGCTGTATCTGTTTTATGTGCAACAAAACAATTACCGTTCGAGGCTTTTGAGGATAGTGCGTTTTTAGGAGAATTATCTCTTGATGGGAGAGTGTATCCTGTCCGAGGCGTGCTGCCGATGGTGATATGCGGGTATAGAGAGGGTATAAAGAATTTTTATGTCCCAAAAGACAATGCGGCTGAAGCATCAGCGGTCAAAGGTGTCAATATTTATCCGGTGGAATCTTTAAAGGAACTGTGCGGGCATTTGATTGGTACAGAAAAAATAACAGCGGTGCAGATGGACATAGATAAATATTTTAAAAATGAGAGCAGCTGTATGCTTGATTTTGCTGATGTGAAGGGACAGGAAAACGCGAAGCGTGCACTTGAGATAGCAGCGGCGGGAAACCACAATGTTCTTCTTATCGGACCGCCGGGGACGGGAAAGACTATGCTTGCACAAAGGCTTGCGGGAATATTGCCGGATTTAACGTTTGATGAGGCTCTTGAAGTGACAAAAATCCATTCGATTGCAGGAACACTTATGCCGGATACACCGATTGTAACAGAGCGACCGTTTAGAAGTCCGCATCATTCTATTTCTTCAGCAGGTCTTACAGGCGGGGGTAGTATGCCGCGACCGGGTGAACTTTCGCTTGCTCATAACGGTGTGTTGTTTTTAGACGAGCTTCCGGAGTTTAAGCGCGAAGTACTTGAGGCAATGCGTCAGCCGCTTGAAGACGGTGTTGTTACGATTTCAAGAGTAAATGCGAGTATTACTTATCCATGCAGTATGATGCTGGTTGCGTCAATGAACCCCTGTAAATGCGGATATTATGGTGATAGTACTCATAGATGCAGTTGTACACCGGCACAGATTGATGCGTATCGTTCCAAAATATCAGGACCTTTGCTGGATAGGATTGATATTCAAACTGAAGTGGGTGCTGTGGATTATTCATCGCTTTCAAAACAAAGCGGCGGTGAAAGGTCAAAGGACATAAAAAAACGCGTTAATGCCGCAAGGGCGAGACAGGAAGAAAGATATAAGGGACTTTCGATACATTCTAATTCACAGCTTGGTGCCGCAGAACTTGAAAAGTTTTGTAAAATAGGTGAGACGGAACACAGGCTATTGAAAAACGCTTTTGACCGGCTTGGGCTTTCTGCGAGGGCATATAGTAGGATATTAAAGGTCGCAAGGACTATTGCAGACCTTGCGGGAAGCGAAAATATAAATGCGGTACATATCGCTGAAGCGATACAGTACCGCAGTCTTGACAGGAAATATTTTGAATAATCAGTATTTTTTCTTAAACACAAATACTCGCATTGTTGCAAAAGTAACCGGTATACCGATTAGTGCAGCTATCAAGTATGAGAGCGTAGGATGAATCGGTATGACTGAGGTAAAAAACCATACGGTGATGTATTGTATGATAAAATTTGGTATATAGCTGACCGGAAATTTTATGAGCTTTGAAACGGTTGGTTTTTCATGGAAAGTGAACCTGCAGTTTAGAAAGAATGATATAATCATCGAAAGAATATATCCAATAATAAATGTAAGCCTAAATTCAGTGAAAATGGGATGGGTATAAAAGCCGGTAAATCTTTTAACTACTATATCAAGTATGGAGGAGATTACAGTAGTGCTTAGAGTATTAATTACGCCGATTATCAGGAAAGTGAAAAATGCTACTGTAAAAAACTGTTTAAAAAGTACTGCTGCTCTTTTCGGAACAATCCTCTCAAAAACACTGTACAGTTTATCGAGAAACTTTTGCATATTTAAAACGCCCCTTTCCTATTTATTTTAACATAAAATACACATATTGTACACATAAAAATATTAAAATTATAGTATATGATTAAGAATGATATGATTGGGGGATAAATTATGAATAAAAGAGTGTTGATTGTAGAGGATGAGGCGCTTATGCGCGAGGTTATCTGTGATTATTTTGAACGTGACGGATATGAGTGTCACCAAGCAGAGGATGGCGAGGAGGCGCTTGATAAGATTGAGTTAAACAGCTATGATTTAATATTGCTGGATATAATGATACCCGAAGTTGACGGATATTCTGTATGCAGGGAAATCCGCAAAAAAAGCGATGACGTACCGGTGATTATGATTACGGCAAGGTCGGATGAATATGACAAGCTGATGGGTTATGAGGCAGGAGCAGATGATTATATAACTAAGCCATTTTCGCCAAAGGTTTTGCTTGCAAAAGCAAATGCATTAATGCGCCGTACATATGGTCAGGTTTGCGGTGATCCGGAAAAAATTGAGAGCTCCGGGATTGTTATTGATACCCGCTCGCATAGTGTATACTGTGGTAATGAGGAGATAGAGCTTACTCCGAAAGAGTATGATTTGCTTTTATTTTTAATGACAAACAAGGGAAGGGTGTTATCTCGTGAGACGCTTCTTTCGCGTGTATGGGGATATGATTATTACGGAGATGACCGTACGGTTGACACGCATATAAAAAAGCTTCGCGCTAAGCTTGGTGACAAAGCAGGGCATATAAAAACCCTGATTAAAGCCGGGTATAAGTTTGATGAGAATATATGAAATTGATATAAAAGGATATGCTTATGAAAAAGATGTGGACAAGTCTGCCTATAACAAAAAAACTTATGTTAGTGACAATACCTGTGTTTTTATTTTTCTGCCTCGCGATTTTTCTGGTGCAGATTGCTTTTTTTGAGAAGTATTATACGCATGTAAAAACAACAGAA
>CALXUL010000195.1 GCA_944391635.1 uncultured Clostridia bacterium
ACATATCATTATCAATACTAACAATAAACTTATTTTTTTCATTTTTAAGTTACCCCTTTCTTTTATTGTTACTTTTTATTTGACTACTCTGTAAATTGAAGAGTGCCAAACAAACTGGAATCTTTACCTGATGCTATTCCGCTGTTAAATTCAATCCAACTATTCGGTTTCTTTCTGACCTCCGAAACGCTCTCTATACATACTCGGAGTCATTTTTTCATTTTTTTTAAATACTTTACTAAACACGCACACATCTGTAAAGCCAACATTAACAGCAATAGCACTTATTGATAAATTAGTATCTGTTAACATCTGTTTTGCATATTCCATACGTTTTTGAGTAATATATTTTATTAAAGTAATATTTTTATGTTTTTTAAAATAAGCAGATAAATAATTGGGAGTTATTTCTACGTTGTCTGCAATTTTAGTTAAATCCAGATTGTTTTCCATAAAATGTTCATCAATATATTTTTCTATTTTTATCAATAATTTTTTGTTATCTTTATTTCCGTTTTCCATTAAACTACAAACTTCCATAAACTTATTTTTTATTATCTTGATGTTATCATTAAATGGTATGTTTTTGTTATACTGAGGCATATCAATAATAGAATAGGTATTAATATGTTTTGATGCAATATTTAACAAAACACCAAAAATATTATAATATATACATTCTCCTAACACGTTTATATCTCTCGGACTTTTAAGACTAATTTGTATTATTTCATCAATAGTCTTATCTACGCTATTGTAATCTCCTTGTTCCGTATAATCAGATAATATTTCCTGTATATTGGCAGGCCAATAATACCATATATTTTGACTTTTTTTAGAATCACATATATCATCGTAGTAAATGATTGATAAATTTTCTTCATCATTTATCGAACGGAAGTCTATTGCCGCCATTGCTTCTTTATAACACTTAGATATTCCTTTTGCATCTGAATGTACACTGCTTAACGCAGTAGTAATGGTAATAGTAATATTTTGCTGCATTTCCAATATAATATTTGAAACTTCAGCCATAACTCTTTCTATTTCATCTATTATAAACTCATATTTTGATTCATTAAAATTAAATATGCTCACAATATCATTTTTATTGGTTTCAACAATATCGCATTTTACAAATTTTTGTGTTAATTCTTTCATAACACTTAAAATATTATATTTAACCATCTGATACTGCTCATTATCTAAATCCATATGATTAACATCAAACACTCTTACCACGGATACTAAAAAACATTTATCAGTCCATTCATTATATTCATTTTCATCAATTGAGTCATTTCCAAAAAGATAGCTTTTTAGTTTATCATTTTTTATATATTGCTCATTATTTTTCAGCAAATCATCAATTGCAACTGTAATAAAATCAATTTCAGAACTGTTTTTTTCTTTCTTTTTACCACCATTCGCCATTCTATCCATAATAATTTTTATAGGTCTATAAGAAATCCGAATTGAAAAGTAAACGTAAAGAATTATCAAAATCAAATACAATACAATTATAAAAATTCCTATTCTCATAAACGAATTTACTTTATACAGAACTAAGTCTTTACTTAGTCTTATACTATATATTAAATTAAGATTTTCAGATTTTTTGTAAATTGTATAATCATCGTTATCCTCAACAATTCCTTCTTTTTCCCAATATGTTTTCTCTATATCAAAGTTTTCTGTATTTTTATCTGTTCTATATATTGCATTGCCATCCAAATCATATATGAAAATGTCATTACCAATAGTTGTATTAACTTCTTTCATTATTCTTTCTATTGCATCTGTTCTAATCATCATAAGTATATGAAGCTTTCCCCTACTTGACAAAGTCGGGAATAGCGTCCTTTTATATACAATAATATTCTTACTGAATGTATCGGACAATTTAATTTTCTGTTCCGGATAAAATTCTTTATTTCGAGACCGCAATAAATACTCATTTTTCCAATTTTCGAAATTATAGTCAAGCATATTGCATTGTGTTTCAAAATATATATCAGGCTTAGTAATATTTCGAGAGGATATGATTATATCTTCATCTTCTGAGTAAATACATATGTCGTCTAATTGTTTCATACTTCCTTTTAAGCGATAAAGTAAATGCATAATATCAGTTTTATCACTTTCACTAAACGGTAATCCTTGCAAATAATTTTGTATTGAATCATTGATTTCTATATAATAATCAATATACTTCATTTCTTTCAGCTCACTATCGAGCTTGTTCTGTATAAGATTAACAAGACTTTCGTTATATTTTAAGGTGTTTGTCACATTATCTTTACTGATACGGTTGTAGTAGCATATACCGACAACAAGCGATACTACCACAAATATAAAAGAAATTCCAATTAAAATAGAATAGTTTGTTTTTTCTCTTATATCCCGTCTCAATTTCATTTTAACTTTCCTCCTTGTATTATATATAAATAGTTAAATATCCACTTTTTAATGGATATATGCTATTTTAATACAAAATTATTATTTCCCTCTATAGTTCTTTTATTTCTGATATACTTTAATCATTTCTAAGCCTAATTCTTATCCTTTAATGCCACTCATAGTAAATCCATTCATAATTTTCTTTTGGAATATTATAAATATAATTGCCGGAGGGATAATAGCAAATGATATAGCAAGCAATAATGTATTAATTTTTATTGCCGAATTACTTTGCATAGCAAAAATTTTAACCATAATAGTCTGTACACTTTGTTCTTTAAGTACCATATATGGCCAGAAAAAGTCCCCCCATGCGCTGCTGAAAGACATTATTACGGTTGTGGCGATAATGGGCTTTGAAAGCGGTACTATAACATGTAAAAATGCTTTGAAATCTCCGCATCCATCTAATTTAGTTGCTTCAAGCAAAGCATTCGGTATATTGTCAAAAAAACTTTTATATAAAATCACAAAATAAGCATTTGCACCAGCCATAAGCCACATCGGCCAATTGGTATTAATCAAATTTACGCCTATAATTGGGAATTTAATAATTGTTTTATAAATTGGAGCCATACAGACTGTCGTAGGTAACATATATGTAGCTAATATTACTGCAAAAACAATCGATCCTCCTTTTACCCTCATCTTTGATAATGAATACCCCATAAATCCATTTATTACCACACTAAATATAATGCTGCCTGCGCAAAGCTTTATTGTATTCCAATAAAACCCTACAAAATTGTATTTCGAAAGCAACTCCGGAATTGCTTCAAAATGAAAGCTTTTCGGCCATATTGTCGGCGGAACACTGTAAAATTCATCAAGGCTTTTTAATGAAGATATTAAAACCCATGCAACTGGCAAAATACATATAACAGCTATAACAATAAGGAGTATTATCATGGTCCAATATATAATTTTATTAGACGTTTTCTTGTAATCAATATTACTGATTAAGCCATTTCGTTCCATTATTCAATCCTCCCTATCTTGGCTTTTTTTCTGCGGTTATTTTAAAATAAATAATCGAGAAACCACATAAAACTATAGCTATAACTATACCCAAAGCTGTTGACCGCCCAATCTGCATATATGAAAATGCATAATTATATGCAGTAAGCATTATTGATGTTGATGCATTATTCGGTCCTCCCCCTGTCATTGCAAGAGGTTCTTGGAACACCTTAAATACACCCATTATTTGTAACAGCAACAACATTTTCAGCATTCCTGACACGTGTGGAAAAGTTACATAACGAATTTTTGAAAAAAAACCTGCTCCGTCAATTTCAGCCGCCTCATACAGTGAATGATCTATGGATTGTAATGTTGAAAGATATATCATTGTAGTGGTTCCCATTCCTGCCCATGTCATCGTAATAACAATCAGCGGTATAGTCATTGCTGGGTTTTGCAGCCATTGAAACGGTCCTATTCCTATTTTGCTGAAAAGCATATTCAAAAACCCATTCGCATCAGGCTGTAGAAGTATTTCCCACATAATTGATGTGACAATTCCCGGAATAATACAAGGAAAATATGTGGCAAATCTAAAAAATGATTTTCCCCTCACAACTTCATTAAGCATTGTTGCAATTATAAGTGGCGTAAAACCACCTAACACAACAGACCAAAATGTATATTTTGCCGAATTCAGCATTGATTTTAAAAACAGCGAATCTGTTATAACATCTTTGTAATTCTGTAATCCTATAAACTGCACTGTTTCAAACCCCTTTGTCTCAAAAAAAGACATATACGCACACGTTAAGATGGGTTGAATAACAAATATAATAAAGCATATACAGCCGGGCAGCATCAAGAGCCACCCGGTTATATTTCGTTTTACTTTTTCGGATATAATAGGATTATAGTTTTTAATTCCCTTTTGTGTTGCAATATCCGTTTTCATTTCTTTACCTCCGCATTAGTTAGCATTTTTGTCCAGAAAATCTTTCTGGAAGTTGTCATTCGCTTTCTTTATCATCGCAGGAATGTCAACATCTTTACTTATAAGAACCTCCTGAATCATAGGTGATAACACTCTGTACAGTTCCTGTGCGCAAACCGGCTCCTCTGACTTTAATATAAGCTTGTCTGAGTACATAGTGTTCCATATTTCCGGATTTACATTTATATACTTTTCTTTTATTTTCTTCTTTTGCTCAATACATTTAGCATCCTTAAAGACAGAAAATTCATCATTTGAAATTACTAAGCCGTTTTCTTGGTTGATTTTTATGTCTTTTTCTGTTCTCTCTAATTCGCTATCACTTAATTCCATACCTCGCCCTTTCATAGATATCCACTTAAACGCTGCATCTATCTGCTCTTCAGTAGCATTAGGAGCAATAACATAAAGTTTGCCTCCGATTTGTGTACACGCACCCGCTGCTCCCGCAGGAACCGGCGCATTTGAAATATTGTCTTTACTCATTCCATAAGTACGTATTATATTATCTGCCCAGTCTCCTGCCGCAAACATACATGCAACCTGATTTGTAGCAAATAATTGATATTCATCATCTATTGACAAAAGGATATTTTCAGGAAGAACATCATATTTCCATTTTAAATCACTTATATATTGCATTAAATTAACCATCTCCGGACTATCAAATGTTGCTGTCCATTTTCCGTCAATTTGCTCCATAAAATCAACGCCAAACGACCATGCCATACTCATTAACATCCAACCGCCTTCTGCGTCAACTGTTGGAAAAGAAAAACCAGCTTTACCTGTTTTTTCTTTTATTTTCACTGCCGTATCTCTTAATTCGTCATAATTAGTCGGATAAATCGGTCTTCCCTTTTCATCTATGAGACCTGCTTCTTTAAAAAGCTCGACATTAAATATCATTCCTATTATGTATCCATCAAATGGTATAGCATAATATTTCCCGTCTATTTCTATTGAATTTAAAACTGAATCCTTAATCGCTGTATCATAACCGTATTCTTTAAATTTTTCTGTAAGGTCTGCCGCATATCCAGCTTTTACAATTTTAGGCATTTCGGTAAAAGGCACAGTATACAAATCCGGAATTTGCCCGCTCGCAGCTGATGGCAAAAACGAATCTGTAGAGTAACCCCATTCATAAGGAATAATTGTGATATTGGGATACTTTTCCCGCATTTCATTTACACGTTCCTCATCCAATGCATATTCTTTAGGCCATTCACTTTTATTTAACCAATCTCCGACCTTTAAACTTACCTGTCCGCTCTCCTCCATGTTCTCCTTTGTACTGCAGCCACCGGCTAAACCTGCACACAACGCAACTGCCGCCGCAAGTGCAATACCCTTGAATAATCTGTTCTTTTTCATAATTTTTCCGCCTTTCTTTTATTTTAATTTTTTAGTTACATTATAATCCCAACGAGGGAAGCTCTTTTATATATTTTCTGATTATTTTCTGATTAAAGCCGTTATTTTCGATAATTTCTTTGTACATCCATGCCGATGGCTTCGGGGTTCTATTAAATGTTCCGCTCTCGCGGTCTACGCTGCAAAGTCCGAATTTCGGACGGTATGACCACCATTCGTAATTGTCAAGCAGCGACCAATAAAGAAAACCTTTGACATCCACTCCCATATCTATACACTGCCTTAATGCTGAAAAGTGCAGTATCATATAAACAATTCTGAATCTGTCGTCATTACAGCAGCAGCCGTTTTCCGTTATGTACACAGGCTTGTCGGTAAGACGCGTCAGTGTATTTATCATACATTCGGGATAAAGCTCATCAAGATAAAAATCCATATCTATCATTCTAAGTTTTTTATGATAATAATCTGATTTCCCGGCTTTGTCCATCGAATTTGTCAGTGTGCGCGTATATATATTGATTGACCAAAAATCAACTGTATTCTTTATATCTTCCGAATAAAAACCATCTCTGCCAATCTGTATCACTTCACCCGTACGCATTGCGTGAAAGAAAAATTCATTATCATTTGCATCGCGGTACTGAGCAGACGCAATGTCCATTTTGTTATTTGGTCTGTATGGCATATAATTTACAAACGCATGTGCCGAACTGACAGGCGCGGAGGTGTACTTTTTTATTGTATGATAACCGAGCGCATGGAATTTAAGTGAATTCATCTTAAATTCCTCTTTTTTTGAAGTATTGAATTCATTTAATACATTATAAAAATCCACATACGGAGCGATTTTGGGAACTATATAATCAAGATACTTTTCAAAATATCCAAGATTTTCCTCTTTATAAAACCCTCCTTTATCCTCAAACCATATCGGAATACTATAATGCACCATTGTGCAAAACACCTTTATCCCTCTTTCCTTTAAAGCCGCAAAAAAGCTTATATAATGTTCTGCCGCTTCTTCCGAAAAGCTATTCTCGTCAGGCTGTATTCTCGACCACTCTACTGATGTGCGAAATGCCTGATGACCGAGTTTCGAAACAAGTTCGACATCGTCCATATACATTTCATAACTGTTGCAGGCTATTCCGGAAAGCTCACTTATAGGATTTTGATTTCCCTTCTGCTCCGCTCTCCAGTTACTTGAATTGATATTGTTTCCTTCTACCTGATGTCCTGCATATCCGCTTCCCCAAAGAAAGCCAGCAGGCATAACTGCATCTTTAATTGAAAAAATATCATACATTTATAATCACCTCTCTAAAATCCATTAATTTTTCCGCCAAATATTTATTCTGGAATTTTACTCTCTATAAACTCGCGTACTTCACTAATCTGAATTGTTGCCTTAGCATAAACATAGTTGCCGCCAAAACTACTAAAATCACTTTTTTAATTTTCTCGCTCCCTTTCTGTTATTAATTTTATACAAATATAATACCACATCAGGTATATTTATTGTATGGTCAATTTTACTTGTCATTTGTTCATTTTACGGAAAAGAGCATAAAAACGCCATTCTATGGTTTTACTAAAATCAGGTGAATAGATATTGTTTTTATTTTTTAATATTAAATATAATTTTCATATATTTTTTCAAGCATATTTTAATAGTTAAATTTTACAATATTTTCTTGCTGTATATTGAGATAAGCGTAACCTTATCGCACAGCCTATCCCATAAAGCAAGCTGTATATTTCATACTATCATATTTCTCCTCGTGTACTCACATATAAAAATCGACCAATGAATTATTGATAGCTTCATTGGTCTGATACTCGCTTGAATATAAAGTAAGTAAAACAATAAATAAAATTCAATTTCAAATATTACAGATACCTGTAGTATTTACACATGTTAATCATCCATTTATTTCTAACTTGAAAACAAGTTTTATAATAATGAGCTGATATAAAACGAATGTAATCAGTTTGTTTTAATATTTCTGTATATCTTTTCTGTTCAGTACTACACCAAGATTTTTCAAACCCTTCAAAACCCGTAAAACAACATCGATGTTTTTTAACTCTTTTTCTTCCACTGTCTGTTCACTCTCTTTTTGTTCAATGCATTGACTGCATATTTATGGGAAATAATTATTCTGACGGTTTATTTCCCCACTAAATAGTATGTGTCTTATAGTATCTAATTATACGACACATAACCGATTTGGCTGAATATAGCAGTCTGTTTTAAATTATGACTGTTTATTTTGACGGAGATTGATACAAACTATTGAATTTATCCATCTGCTTTTTCTTATGCTCCGGCAGCGAATGTGCATATAAATTCAGCATTATTGTCACGCTTGCATGACCGAGTATTTCGGACAATGTTTTTATATCCATTCCAAGCTCCAGTGCTCGTGTTGCGAACGAATGACGTAAAATATGATATTTATAGTCCGGTAAATCCGCCTCTTGAAGCAGTTTTTTAAATCTTCTGGTTATGTTTCTGCTATCGGTATATGCACCGTTATCACGTAGAATATAGCCTTTATCAAGCCTGTATTGTTCCAACACGCCAACTAAAAATTTGGGCATCGGTATTATTCGGATTGATGTATCACTTTTAGGATCATCAATGGCTATTTTAGTTTTTGCCTTGCTTTTCTCATTATCATTTAATACTCTTTCCGCTGTATGCAAAATGGAGATTGTACCGTTTTTTAAATCTATATTTTCCCACCTGAGCGCACATAATTCACCTATTCTTATTCCTGTATATAGGCACAGTATCACAGCGTTTGTCCTTGTGTTCCCGCCGCTTGATGAAACCGATAAATATGCCGTGCTTCCGTATTTTTGGATACCGGAGGATAACCTGGATTTAAGGGTGCGCCGGGATCACGTCCCATACGATGTGTGGGAAAAGCAAGGCTTTCTTTTTACTACAGAAGGCAACGTAGTGCATTATGGATACATAGAAAAATTCATCGAGTCCCTGGGCGAACGGTTCAATATCCGCGAAATCGCCTTTGACCGCTGGGGCGCTGTGCAGATGGTGCAGAACCTTGAGGGCATGGGCTTTACCGTAGTCCCGTTCGGACAGGGGTTTAAGGATATGTCGCCGCCTACCAAAGAACTGATGAAATTAACGCTGGAAGAGAAAATCGCGCATGGCGGACAGCCTGTTCTCAGATGGATGATGGACAACATCTATGTGCGGACTGACCCGGCCGGCAACATCAAGCCGGATAAGGAAAAATCCACAGAAAAGATTGACGGCGCGGTCGCTATGATCATGGCGCTTGACTGAGCGATCCGCTGCGGGAATGATACAAGCGAAAGCGTGTATGATGAAAGGGGTATATTGTTTGTATAAAAACGAGAGCAGGATTTTCTGCTCTCGCTTTTATATACAACAGCTTTTATTTAGATACGGTAAGCCGTAAACCAAGCGGTTTCATGATTTTCAGCAGCGTTTCCAAATTCGGAGTGGTTTTGAGAGACTCAATTCTCGCAACCGAAGACTGTGGTATGCCGCAAAGGGATGCAAGTTCACGCTGGCTGATCCCGAGTTCGTTCCTCTGCTCTATAACAGCGCCGACAATGGATGCAAGGTCTTCAATATCCTCCATTGTTTTTCTGCTTTCCGGGTCGATGGATTTGACATGATGTTTGTAATCATTCCAGGTTCTCATACTTTTTCAGCCTCCTTTCTGGAAAGATAATCATTACGCTCTGATACCGCTTTGT
>CALXUL010000196.1 GCA_944391635.1 uncultured Clostridia bacterium
GGGATTTCCGCCGGTCATCATAATAACAAAATCAAGTTTCAATGATTCCTTTGCCGCCTCAGCAACCGCAATATGGGCGTTATGCACCGGGTCAAATGTGCCTCCGAATACACCTATATTTCTCAAATATATACACCTCTTATTTTTTAGGCAGTTCTATCTGATGGTTTTCTTTTTTTATTGCCCTTTTAAAGAGAACGAACCTTGAGCCTATTGCCTGTACACATTCTGCCTCTAGTGCAGCTGCAACTTCATTGCCCGCCTCTTTGGTATCAAGCAATGCGGTTTCAAGAATGCTCACCTTTTTCAGTTCTCTTGCTTCAAGCACAAGCGCTATATGTTTTAGAATCTCGACTGTGATTCCTTCTTTTCCTATTTGAAAAACAGGCTTTATTCCATTAGCCTTAGCACGCAGGTACGCGCGCTGCTTACTTGTTAACATATACATACCCTCCGTTATCATTACTCTCATATACTGCCTCAAGCCTGTATATCGGCATTCCCTGCTCGGAAAACTTTTTCTCATACTCTGTCATTACATTATTGTTAAAATCAGAATTATGAAGATCAAGCGATACATTTTTAGTATGAAAATCACGGTTATCCAAAAATGAATTTAACGAAAACTCGAACAGATTCCGGTTATCGGTTTTAAACCATATTTCACCGTTATTTTTTAATACTTTTTTATATACGCCAAGAAAATTTTCATGCGTCAGCCTGCGCTTTGCCTGTTTTTTCTTCTTCCAAGGATCAGAAAAATTAAGATATATTCTTTCAATTTCATTTGCGCAAAAATATTCATCGAGCTTTGATGCGTCAGCAATTATAAATCTCAAATTCGGATAATTGCCCGAATCAGTAAGTTCAAGTGCCATCAGCACAACGTCAGGTATTACATCTACCGCAACAAAATTTATTTCCGGATAAAGTTTTGCCATACCCGAAATAAAACCGCCCTTGCCACAGCCTATTTCTATGTGCACCGGGTTATTATTACCAAATACTTCCTGCCATTTACCTTTATACTCTTCCGGATTCTTTATCCATCTTGCCCCGGCTCTTTCAAGCCGTTCATCACGATGGCGTTTTTTTCTCATTCGCATAAAGTTAATCCCTTCCAAAATTATTGCATCTATACTATTATATATTATCTACAGCAAAAATACAAGCACTTTATTTAAGCTTTTATTATAAAAGCCGCAGGAAGCGGCGGCATAACACCTTTACTTTCCTACGGCTTTAGGCTTGATATTTACTTTATCAAACAATATCTTTCAAGAATTGATGCAGCCTGCGCTCTTGTAATTATACCGTTGGGGCAAACCGTCCCGTCTGTATAACCTGTAATAAGCCCTTTGCCGTTTGCCCACAAAACAGCATCAACTGCATACTCGGATATTTCATCCTTATCGGAAAATGCCAATTCCTGGCTCTCTTCTTTCTTAGCGCCCGAGGCTCTGTACAAAAATACTGCAAACTGTTCTCTTGTAATCATCTCATCAGGTGCAAATCTATTCTCCTCAACGCCGTAGACAATACCGTTTTCCGCTCCCCACGTTACTGCCTCAGCATACCAGCTTTCTTCATCAACATCTTCAAATGCGCCGCTATACGAATACTCGCCATCCCCGAATATTCTGTACAGTACACTGACTGCCATTGCACGTGTAAGATGCGATTCAGGCTCAAATTTTCCTTCGCCAACTCCTTCAAATATATTGTTCTCATATGCAAACTTAACACTCGAATAATACCACGCATCATCAGCTACATCAATAAATCCAGGGTATACCTTCTCATCGGTTTTGTCTTCATCCTCAGTTTTATCCGTTTCTTCATTATCCGTCTTGTCCTGGTTATTACTGCTTGGAGTCTGGAGACTACCTCCGGTACCTGATGAACTTGTATCTTCAAAAAACTCGTTATAATCTGTTACATACAAAATCATTATGCTATCGCCTCTTGAAAGCATATAATCTGCCATATAATCAAATGGCAACTCACCGTTTACCATATACATCCATCCGGAATTAGGACCGTCGGAAAATTCGCTTACACAATTCCCTTCCGGGTCGGTAACAGAGCTTACATATCCTCCGGGTGCAGTAAAGGTATAGCCATTTTCTGTAAGCACCGATTTAAATACATCATACACCGATACCCCGTCGCTAAGACCTGAAACTGTTCTGCTAAGCACAACATCATCGCGTATTTTTAGTTTAAATGTAACTGCAAAAAGCCCGTCATCAGATACAGAATTACCCTTCACCGTAATACTGCAGGTTGCGCCTTCTCCGCCAATTTCTTCTGAAACAGCGCTGATTGTAGCCCTTCCCGAACCTACTGCTTTTACAACACCATTTGTGTTAACCTCTGCAACTGAAGTATTACTGCTTTTCCATATTACATTTTTATTTGTCGCATTTTCCGGAAGTATTGAAGCGTTAAGTCTTAGCGTATCACCAATACTAAGAGTTTTGCTTGTTTCCGAAAGTGATATGCTTTCTGCCGGGATAATCTCATCACTTACCGTTATACGTAAAATTTCGCTTATATACCCATCAGCGCAGGCTGCAAGATATAAAATATCCTCACTGTCTGCCAGAACTTCTGCTTTTCCGTCCGCTCCTGTTACTGCAAGCTCTTTTTCCTGCAATGGAAGATAAGCTTTTATTTTTGCGCCCTCAACCGGATTATTATCGTCATCAAAAACCCCAATATCAATTGTACTTCCGGTTTTTACAACTATATTCTGCCTGTCAAAATACAGTTTTTTGCTGTTTTCCTGTACACCGTTTACAGCAACCAGCACATCATCACCATCGATTATTTTTTCTCCGCTTTCCGATATGCTCTTTGAGTTTTTATAAATTCTGGCAGAGTTTAATACCGTCATATCACCACCAAACAACTCCTCGGCAGCACAAGCGAGCATATCGCTGACAGTTATAACATTATCAGAATCCTTATCATCTACAACAAGCGGTCTATAACCAAGAAGGACATCATCTTTCTTCACAATACCATTTTCATCTACCACGCTTACCGTTATACACGCTTCAATCGGCGCCGCTGGTACAGTTAACTGTACAGCGGCTTTTTGTCCGCACAGCGACACAATGCTTTGATTCTTAGAATATTTCCCATTATAGTCAAAATCATATTTTAACGGGTATTCTGTGCTGTAAATATAAGTATCAAAAACCTCATTGCTGAGCAAAGCCTCAACAGTAACATTTCTGTCACTGCTTTGACGAGTGACAGTCAGTATATCGTCTGTTATTACACTATTATCACTCGATAAAAATCTTCTTCTGTAATCCTCCGGCTCATACGGGTTTACTATCTTTGCTATTATCCCATTATTATATTCTTTTTCAGTATAGTCCTTTGGCGTAAATACTCCATTTTCTTTATAAAGCCCATAAAAGCTTGAAAGATTTGATGTTACTTCATTTTCCGAAGTATTTTCGCCTTTAATATACTCAAAAAAGTTATTGCATACCGACTCTATTTCCTCACTTGCCCTATCAAGTTCATCCCGGGAAAGCTCTTTTACCGTAATTTCAAAATCCTTTGATGCCGTAATGTCCTCATATTCCGATGCTTTTAATGTAATGGTAAAAGTAACTGTCTTATCACCTTCGCCCGGCAAAGGACGAAAAACATATATTCGTGATGAGTTCATGGCATTAGGAACATTTATGTATTCGCGGTCGGCTTCATTATTTACCGAAAGCTCAAACTTAAACTCACCATTTTCAATCCCAAGCCTTCCTGGTGTAGGAAGAAGAATATCACTGACTGTATTTTGAGCATCGAATCCGCCTAAAGTATCATATCTTTTAAAATCAGCAAAATCCAGCTCATCAAGTATCCTTTTTGCTTTATCTTCGAGAGTTTCTTTTTCTGTACCCGGAATAGTTATCTCAAAATCCTTCTTAACATATATTCCCTCTGCTTTATTTAAAGACATTTTTGCCGTCAGGACTACATTTGTATCATCTTTAGCGCGCCGTACAACGCCCTTATAAGGACCATACAAAAATTCATCAATATCAGTAAAGTCCGGTTCTTTTAAGGATACTGAAGACGCCGGAGAAACCTCCCAGCTCACGCTTACATTTCTGTCATCAAGATACCGCGGAAGCACTAAATCTTCTGTTACTGCACTTGCATTTTCTCCGCTGATGTCCTCCCAAAGAAGCGTATCTGCCGCATTTAATGTTATATATTCCTGTACCCTATCCTCGTCCCAGCCGACAACAATATTTTTTGTTGGAGCATACTGAACACTTTCATTTTCATAATTAAGCTCAAATACAACCTTAAAACTTGCGAACCACACAGCCCGCATCTGGTCAGGAGCCGCAAAGAAATATTGAATATTTCCATCCTCATCAATATTTCCCCCATCATATACCGTATCAACGCTCTCTATTCTCGACTCAATATCACCATACCCTCCGTCATCAAGATGCGAATCCAACACTTCGCATACATTAGTGTCAGTTCCGTAAACCGGCGTGATACTGTATCCGTCAAGATACTCCAAAGCATCAGCTAAATATGCTGCCGCATCCTTTGTTTCAACTTCTCCTGCAAAACCAGTCAGTTGGCAAAGTGCGGCAACGCATAAAAGTATTGATACAATTTGCAGCATGATTTTTCTCTTCACTAGTAAATTACCCCTTTCCTATTTACCGCTTTTTCGCACAAAAAAATACCCGGCAAAAGTGCCGGATACCGTTTTAAGCACCATAAACCGACCGCAAAATTATATTTTGCAGCCTATTTTACGAAAGCCAAACCCAAGTGCCGTGGGCGGTTTTCCGGGTGTATGCATGTCTCCTGACTTTGCGCATCATTACCGTTCTTTAGTCTTCCCAAACTTTCGTCCAGTGACCACCTTTAGGTAATAAAAAAACGATTCCACGCTTACAGTGGCGGCTCCGTACGGGATTTGCACCCGTTTCCATCTTAGCCCTGCAAATTTTGCAGGGAACATACAACCGTTATTAAATTTTCGATATAATCTATATCTTGGGCATTATATCATATAAAACCAGCTTTTTCAATATCAATTTAAGTTTTTATTGAAAAAAAGCTTACGGTATGTTATAATTCTATGAAAAAAGGAGAAATAATATGTATCCCAAGGACCCATATATACTGTTTAGCTACATTAATACAAAGCTTAGAAATGATTTTCCATCCTTAGAAGAACTTTGTAAATCCCTTTCATATGACCAGGCTGATATCACAAAGATTTTGGATAGTGCAGGATTTTATTATGACATCAATTCCAATCGTTTCATTAATAAATAATAACAGCACATTCCGAGGCTTTTTGTGCAAAATGGCAGTAATACAACAAAATATATAAAATAAAATGTCACTTACTCCAAAAATATTTTCATTCAATTGAAACAAAAACCCATTTGTGGTATAATAATAAACTGTACGGGAAAAGACACTTCCCCATTAATTAATGTTTGGAGGTCGCCTGATGAAAAAATACAGTCAGATGAGTGCGGAAGAACTTTTAAACGAAAAAAATGCACTCCAGGAAAAATTTGAACAAGTAAAGGCGGAAGGCTTAAAGCTCGATATGTCACGCGGAAAGCCGTCAACCGAACAGCTTAACCTGTCAATGGGTATGATGGATATTTTAAACAGCAGCTCAGAGTTGGTAAGCGACGGAGTAGACTGCCGTAACTACGGTGTTCTTTGCGGAATCCACGATGCCAAGAAGCTTCTTGCCGACATGATTGAAGTGCCTATTGATAATGTTATAATTTACGGCAATTCAAGCCTCAATGTTATGTATGATACAATTTCACGTTCATATACACACGGTGTTTTGGGAAATACTCCTTGGTGCAAACTTGATAAAGTAAAGTTTTTGTGCCCGGTGCCGGGTTATGACAGGCATTTTGCCATAACTGAATTTTTTGGGATTGAAATGATAAATGTACCTATGCTTCCCACAGGTCCGGATATGGACATGGTCGAGGATTTGGTAAGTAAAGATGAATCAATAAAAGGAATCTGGTGTGTACCTAAATATTCCAATCCTCAAGGCATTACCTATTCAGATGAAACAGTATACCGTTTTGCTAACCTAAAACCCGCTGCAAAGGATTTTAGAATTTACTGGGATAACGCGTATGGTGTACATCATCTTTATGATTATAAACAAGACTACCTTGTTGAAATACTTGACGCCTGCACAAAAGCCGGCAATCCTGATATTGTATATAAATTCTGTTCTACTTCAAAAATCAGTTTCCCCGGCTCTGGTGTTGCTGCAATAGCTGCATCTGACAGGAATATTGAGGAGATAAAAAACCAGCTGACTTTTCAAACAATCGGGCATGATAAATTGAATCAGCTACGCCATGTAAGATTCTTTAAGGACATGGACGGCGTGGTAGAACATATGAGAAAACACGCAAATATTTTGAGACCAAAATTTGAAATGGTTTGCAATACCCTCAAAAATGAACTTGGCGGTCTTGACTTAGGAAGCTGGATTGAGCCTAAGGGGGGATATTTCATATCCTTTGATTCACTTGAAGGCTGCGCAAAGGCTATTGTTGCAAAATGCAAAGAAGCCGGAATTACTATGACCGGCGCTGGCGCAACATACCCTTACGGTAAAGACCCGAAAGACAGCAATATTCGTATTGCTCCTTCATATCCAACCCTTCCCGAGCTTAAAAAAGCAATGGAAGTATTTACACTTTGCGTAAAGCTTGTTAGTATTGACAAATTCATCAATAAATAATATGTAAAAGAAGCTGATTTTATTAAGGAATCAGCTTCTTTATTTTAAAAACAAAATCCATCCGTTTTTAGAATGGATTTCGTTACAGTTTTAATTTGTCAAAAAAACCAAGCTTAGGAAATTTACAACGTTTTTCAATACTTTTATTGTCCAAAACAAGTAAAGCATTCTTTTTAATATGCTCGGAAAAACTCGTCCCAAACCTTTCTTCTATAATTCCATACGCTTCCTTTAAATGATTACTGCGTTCTTTTAAATTGTGCATATCACTGCCAAGCAAATGTACATATCCGTCATAAAACATTTGCAGAAGCTCTTTTCGCATTGCTTTATGAAGAAACGCATCCGCATTAACCTGAAATATTGGGTCTAATGCTTTTAAATGATGAAATTCGCTTCTATATCTCAAAAAACGCTCAATATGCGCCATAATCGGACGAAGACCCATAACTCCAATATTGTAGACTGCTTCATAATGATCCTGAGACCATGATGAATACGGCATTTCCAAAAGTATATAATTTGTCCCGTCTATTGCCAGCTTTTGCACCGAATCATAGTTTCCTATATAAGGTTTCAAATGTACCTCGCATCCAAGACGAATTTTAGGAAATTCCCCGCCGTCCTTTGACATAGCCTCAAGCAGCACTGTATATGCGCGTTTTCTGCGCTCTATAAACTTATCAATATCACTTTCATCGTCAATATAAATATGTGATGTAGACACAACTGTATCAATACCGTCAGCATATGCTCCCTTTAACATTTCCAACGCCATATCGGTATTTCTTGCCCCATCATCTATGCCAGGAAGAATGTGCGAATGAAAATCAATCATATCTACCCTCCCATCATCTCTTAAAGAGTTTTTATATACGACTTTACAAGTTCCTCCAACAATTCATCACGCTCTACGCGTACAATTTTGCCACGTGCTCCGTTATAGCTTGTTATATATGTCGGGTCACCGGACAAAATATAACCAACTATCTGACTTATAGGATCATACCCCTTAACCTTCAGCGCCTCATACACATCAGTCATTATGTCATGCACTTCCTGTGCCTTATCAAACTCAAGCTTCCATTTCAATGTTTCGTTATTGTCGATCATCTGTCCTCACCTCTTTATTATTTATCAGTTT
>CALXUL010000197.1 GCA_944391635.1 uncultured Clostridia bacterium
AGAGGTCTTGACGATGGTAAACACGGGCTTTTAATGCGTGATGTGTATCTTGATACTGCATTACTGGCAAAAATTATTATGGATCTTGAGTTTGTTGACGAAACAAGAGTTGGAGTTACAGGTGGCTCACAGGGCGGCGGGCTTAGCGTTGCCTGCGCTTGTCTTGTACCTGAAATCAAAAAATGCGCGGCATGTTTTCCATATCTGTCCGACTATCAGCGTGTTTATGAAATGGATCTTAACGATGGCGCATACTATGGATTAAAATATTATTTCAGACATTTTGACCCAACCCATGCACGGTTTAATGAAATATATGAAAAATTAGGATATATCGATATTCAAAATATTGCAAAACGTATGAAAGCTGAACTTTTAATGTTTACCGGACTTATGGACACTACCTGCCCTCCCTCTACACAGTTTGCAATGTATAATAAGGTAACATCAAAGAAGAATGTTATTCTTTATCCAGAATACGGTCATGAAGATCTTAAAGGTTCTATGGATACTATTTTTGAATTTTTCAGTGACCTATAATATATTATAAATACAAAATAACCTCCTGTTGGCAATTAATCCAGCTGGAGGTTATTTTATTAATATTTTTTTACACTCTAATTATTTTTCTTTCAGCTTTGGGCTTAGACTTAGGTCTCCCAAAGGTATATAACGGTTGCGGCAATAATAACCGCAGCTGCTGTTGCAAAGGTGAATGTGTTTTCAGCAAACAGCATACCTATCTGATAAATCACAAGAGCAACTGCATACGCGAAAATTGTCTGATAACCTAATGCAAAACCTGTCCATTTAGCACTATTCATTTCACGTTTAATTGCGCCCATAGCGGCAAAACATGGCGCACAAAGAAGATTAAATACTAAAAACGAATATGCCGCAAGCGGTGAATAGGCTGATGAGAGAGCAGACCATATTTCCTCTCCGTTTTCTGCAACTTCCCCAAACCCAAAAAGTACACCAAAAGTACCTACAACATTCTCTTTTGCAATAAGCCCTGTAACAGTTGCAACTGCTGCACGCCAATCACCCCACCCGAGCGGTGTGAAAATCCACGCTATCGCATTCCCGACATAAGCAAGCAGAGAATTATTAAGGTCAGATACCATTGTAAAACTCTGGTTTTCAAAACCAAAGCCCTGCAAGAACCAAAGTACAACAGTTGAGCCCATGATAATTGTCCCAGCTTTTCTAATAAAGGAACTTCCCCGCTCCCACATACTTCTTATAATATTCCCCGGTGTAGGAATATGATATGCAGGAAGCTCCATTACAAACGGTGCCGGATCGCCGGCAAATATTTTTGTCTTTTTAAGAATTACACCCGAAATAATTATTGCGGCAATACCAACAAAATACGCACTTGGTCCAACCCACCAGGAATTATTAAAAAGCGCCCCGGCAATTAGCGCAATAATCGGTAGTTTTGCTCCGCAAGGTATAAATGTTGTAGTCATAATTGTCATTTTCCTGTCTCGGTCATTCTCGATTGTACGGCTTGCCATTATTCCAGGTATTCCACATCCTGTACCTACAAGAATAGGAATAAATGATTTTCCCGACAAACCGAATTTACGGAATATTCTATCCATTATAAAAGCAATTCGCGCCATATACCCACACGCCTCAAGAAACGCAAGGAATAGGAATAATACAAATATCTGCGGAACAAAACCGAGAACTGCTCCAACACCTGCAACAATTCCGTCAAGCACAAGGCTTTTAATCACATCAGGTGCCCTCAATGCATCAAGAATATTTTCAAATATAACCGGTATACCAGGAACCCATATTCCATACTCTGATGCCTCCGGTTCTTCCATATTTACAGCCGACAAAAAGTCGCGACTTGTTACATCAAGCGTCTGTTTAATATTCCCGTCATCATCTTCAATTTCAAGTGTAGATTTTATAGACTCACTTTGTGCGGCAAAATCAGATAAAAGCTGGCTTTCAATTTCGCCATTTTCCAATGCGAGATTTATTTTTGAAACATCTATCCCATTTTTACCAGCCGCCTCAAGAAAAGCATCTATCTTCTGCTGACTTAGCTCATATTCAGAAACAGCGTTTTCGTAACTCGAAGCTCCTATGCCAAACAAATGCCAACCATCACCAAAAACACCGTCATTTGCCCAGTCGGTTGCCCAAGTACCAACAGTAGTAACTGATATGTAATACACAATAAACATCACCACTGCAAAAATGGGCAGCGCTAAAATCCGGTTAGTTACAACACGGTCGATTTTATCAGAGGCAGTCAGCCCACCTTGGTTCCTTTTATGCAGGCATCGCTTTATCATTGATGATATGTACAAATACCTCTCGTTCGTTATAATACTTTCGGTATCATCATCAAACTCAGATTCTGCAAGAGTTATTATATCAGATATATTAGGTGCATTTTTTAATATTTGAGAAATTTTTTCATCACGCTCAAATAATTTGATGGCGCAAAAACGCAGTTTACTATCCTCGGTAAGTCCTTTTATGCGCTCCTCGATAGTATGTATATATTTTTCAGTTTCATCTGAAAATTTGTGTCTACAAGAAAAACCCGAACTTTTCCTTGAAGCGGCAACAGCCAATTGTGCAGCTTCAAAAACGCCTGTTCCTTTTATGGCGGATATTGCCACTGCCTCACAGCCAATTTCTTTTGAAAGAAGATTAAAATCAATTCTGTCACCGTTTTTAGCGACAATATCCATCATATTAACTGCAATAACAACTGGAATTCCAAGCTCGCACAACTGTGTTGTAAGATACAGATTCCTTTCAAGATTACTTCCATCAACAATGTTAAGAATAACATCTGGCCGTTCAT